>JAPLWU010000048.1 GCA_026396425.1 Microcaldota archaeon
TTTACGTCTTCCGGAGCTTTTATCACCGGGCAGGTATTGTAGAACTTGTTGAACTGCGCCGCGAGGTCTGCCATGTATTCCGCAACGTAGTGGGGCCTGCACTCCTTGCAGGATTTGGAAACCACTCCCGGGAATTTGGCGAGAAGCTTTATGAGCTTCACTTCTTCCTCGCTGGAGAGCTTCGCGTAATCGCCCTTCTGGTATGCGCCGGCCTTTTCGATTATGCGGCTCGCGCGCGCGTGGGAATATTGTATGTATGGCGCGCTGTCGCCCTCGAAGGAAAGCGCCTCCTCCCACTTGAAAATCAGCTTTTTCTCGGGGGTCGGCCTTATGAACGAGAAGCGGATTGCCCCGACCCCCACCGCCTTTGCTATCCTCGCCCTTTCCATGTCGCCCATGTCCTCGAACCTGTTCTTGATTTCCTCGAGGGCGCGCATGCACGCCTCCTCGACCACTTTGTCCGCGGTGTAGCCAATCCACGTGCCTTCCCTGCCCGAAAGCCTTGCATCAGGGAGAACTGCATGCTCGTAAGCCAGGTGAATCATGTTCGAGGCCTCGTTTTCGTAGCCCATCTGCCTTAGCACGGATGAAACTACTTTTTGGGGATAGGTCTGCTCGACCCCGATTACGTTCACGAGTATGTCGGCATTGCCGAATTCCATCTGCTCGCCCTGGGCCGAAGTCGAATGGAGCGGAGCGCCGTTGGGCTGGTCGTAGAGTTTCGAGTATTTCAAGGCCGAGGGGATTATGCCGAATTTCCATAAATGGAATGAAATATCCTTTCCGGTGTAAGTGGTGGTTCCGTCCGAGCGCACGAGCACCTTGTCAGGGCTCTTCATGTCCTTGAATTCCTCGGAATCGGCCAATTTCGCAACGAGGCAGCCCTTGTTTGCCCCTTCCGTCTCCTCGATGACCGCGCTCGAGGCGCGCATGAGCTCAAGGCCCTTTTCAAGCAGGCCCGAGCGCACGATGTCGCTCTCCCAAATGAGCAAATCATGGTAGATGTTGAGCGAGAACGCGGTCTGGTATTGGGATTTCACGCATTCCTCGGAAAGCTCCCTTGCCGTGCTCGCGGTTTCGTTGTTGCCTTCCTCCATTTTCCTGAGAATCTCGCGCACCTGGGTTTCGATTTCGGGCTCGCTTATCCTTTTGGCAACCTCGACGTACTGCTCGCCGAGCCACTGGTCGAATTTTCCGCTTGGGGTGCCGCCCAAATTCTGCATTCCCCATACGCTCTGCGCAACCTGCAGTCCCAAATCGTCGATGTAGTCGGCGCGCTCGACCTCGTATCCGCTGAAGCGCATTATCCTCGCAACGCAGTCGCCGAGAACTGCATTCCTCAAATGGCCGACGTGCCACGGCTTGTTGGGGTTGACCGAGGGGAATTCCACCATTACCTTGAGGCCTTTCAAATCGCCCCGCCCGTAGTTCTCGTCTTCGGAAAGAACATTGATGAGCACGCGCCCCAAATACTCCGCGCTGAGCCTGAAGTTCACGTAGGGGCCGGCGGTCGTAACGGCCTCGACCAATTCGTGCTTCTGCACCGCTTCGGCGATTTGCTTGGCGACTTCCAAGGGGTTTTTCTTTTCCTTTTTGGCAATGGAGAAGGCAATCGTGCTCGCGATGTCGCCGAACTTGGGCTTAGCCTCCCCGAGCGAATGCCAAAGCTCGTCCTCTGCGACCGCGTAGCCCCTGGCCTCGCAGGCGGCCCTGAGAAGGTCCGCAACTACGATGTTTGCTTCCGAATAGGCGTCAACCAACCGATTCCCTCCTCGTTAGTATTGGCGAAGGAGGTTATAAAAGTATTGGCGCAGGGGAAAAATAGTTTGCCGATGCCGAAGCTTCCTTCATCTTTATATGCTGTCTATCTTGGCCCTGGCTATGGCATTGCTTATTCTCGCGAAATCCGACCTCGAAAGGCGCTCGTCGCGCTCCTGTTTGGATTTTAATCCATCCGCGATTGTCGTTATTTTCTTTATGAGTCCGGGCACGTCAGAGACGTTGAGGAAGATTGCTTCGGCCGCATTTTGTGAAGTTGACTCAGAGACCATATTGAACTTGGAGAAATAGGGTGAAAGCACGGCAATTTGTGCAATATTAAATCCGCATAAATCGCATATATACTCCGGGTCGGCCCCATGGCCGTCCGCAATCTCGAATATCTTCGAACCTAGATTGGTCAGAAGGTCCCTGAAAGAATGCTGCTCCTTCGCTTCCGGAATCTTGCCTTTGATGAGTCCGCCAAGTTGCGTTAGTTCGGCCTTGAAGTCGAATTCCTGCCCGTCTTCCAGTCTTGCGACTATTCGCTCAAGCTTTGACAAAACTTCGTTTAGTATTTTTTTCGTTTCGGCAGGAGTTTCACCGGGAAGTTTGAGGGCTTTGAGCAGTTTGAGCGAGTCCCCGTCCGAAAGATTCTCGTCATATGCGCTCCTGGCCAGCTCGAATTTCGTCTCGGTGAATCCGAACATCGAAGCAAGCTTTTTCTCTTCGATTTCGATGGGAGCGTCATCGCAGTTAAGGTATATTGTATCCGCAATCTTACCAACCAACGTCAGTATTTCCCTTTGGTTGGCGGTCAGCTCAGCAACTTCCTCCTTTTGCTTACCTCTGCCTGTTCTTTTAGTTGGTGCTTTTTCCGCTTCAGGTTTGAAGGTCTTTAGAGTCGGAAAGTTTGAGCCGAGCCTAGTTAGATCATCCATGGTTTCATGGGTGGGATAACGGGACCAGATCGAGGTGCTGGCCCTTTCTATTTTAGAAGCAATTACCTCAAGCGATTGCTTAAGATCGGATAGATTCAGGAGTTTTTCGGAATCCTGACCTCCTACTATAAATCTTCTCAGCTTATCAAGAACTTGGGGCTTGTCGTCCCGTATGTATACTACAGTACTGGATAAAGCCGAAGCTCTTTGCAGAACCAACACCATGTCGCTTGTCAGTCCGCAGACTTCTCCGGCTTCCTCCGCAGTTTTATCAAGATGGAATCCGATTTTTTGAAGCAGAGTGTAGACCTTGCCGGCCGCATCCAGCAATTTCGCCTCGTCTCTGTTGAGTTCGGGTTCGCGCTCGTAAACGTGCGCATGTCTTGCTGGGCCAAGCGGCGCTTGGGATACGCCTTTTCCTTCGCTGGCTCGCTTTACGGCTGTCGCAATGGCCCTCAGGTATGCGGCCTTATCCTGAGCTTGCATAAACCCGGGAAGTTTTTCCACCCCATGCTTAAGGTCAAGCTCAACGTAATCGAACGGCCATAGGCCATGCGGCGCGAGTATCTGCTCTGCTTGGGATGAATTGCCTTTGCTCTGGCAGTCCGCGACAAAGCCGCAGATTCTACCGAGCTCTTTTCTTACTTC
>JAPLWU010000111.1 GCA_026396425.1 Microcaldota archaeon
TGGCGATGGACTTGGCCGCAGCCGAAGAAAAAAAATTCGATGAAACCAAGTGGGGGTTGCTCAACTCGATTCTGGCTGGAGCGTATCCTCTAAGCGGAAGGAGTGTTGAGGAGAACGGCAGGGAGCTTCTTGGCTGGCTCATAAGGAGTGTCCCGAAAATCGAGAAAGAAAACGGGGGCCCGGTATACCTTGAGCTTGTCTCTTCATCTTTCATGAACAGGCTGAGGTGGTTTGCCGTGCAAGTGGCCGATTTCCCGCTCATGCATTCCATCCCCGCGCCTCCAAAGGATGCACAGTTCGTCTCGAATAGCGACTTCTGCGGCCATGGCGAGGTTAAGGGGAGAAAGGAGATATTCGTTTTCTCGAGGAAGGCCTTTGGAGCCCTGGGTTCAAAAAAGAGCGCGGACACCATGCTGGAGCTTGCGAGGATAAATGCCGAGAAACGGGATTTCGTAGTCGTTCTTCCGCAGGAAGCGCTCACCGGCACAAACCTAAGCGACCTGAAGCAGGCGAGCGGGAAATATTTCAGTAATGCGTGCGCGGTGCTCGAGTATCAGATGCTTGGCGGGAGTGAATGGGCTGGCAGCCTCCATCAGGAATTATCGTGCGAGCACTTCGAACAGCTTGCCCGCGATTTTAAACTGCTGTTCATTCCCGTAGAGAAGCTCTCGCTCGGAGGTTTTGAGGCGAAGCTGGGTGACGAACACGCAATGCCGATGGCCGGGGACGTGCACCTGGCGTGCGACAGGGAAAGGAGAGTGGCCTGGGGGAGCTTGAGGAACCTGGAATAAATTTGTGTCTATTTCTTTTCCCAAGTGGTTTTCTTTCTCCGCAAATTTCGTATTCGAGAAAAACTGTGCGTTTTTCATGGGAAGATAGTCAAATCCGCAAGCCGGTCTTTCAAATCCCCTTGGCAGTTTTCCAGGCCGTAAATCAGGGATGTAACCCACCTTTGGTCAAAATTTCCCTTTTCATATATGCAGTACATGCTCTTTCCCTCAAGGGCATTTTTCATCTCCCGGGTTTCATTGGCGTTCAGGCTTACGAGCGTCTTTGTGAACACGCAAGATTTCGAAGACGAGAAGCTGAAAGTCCCGACCTCGTCAGTAACGGTCAGGTTCATGCTCTCGCAATTGTTCGCCGCTGTTATGAAGCACGCCTCGTTCCCGCAGCCTGGGCTTGCCGGGGGCGCATTCGTTATGTTTTGCGCATTGCCCGCCGGAAGGTTCTGGGAAGGAGAGGAACAGCCTGCCAGGAAAAGGATGAGGATTCCCGCAGCCAGCATCAGCGCAACCCGCTTTTCAATGGTTTTTGCCATAATCCCACTCAGTTTACAACTATCGATTTGACGATGCCTTCCCAAGGCCCGACTGTAAAGTAAACCTTAATATCCCAAAGGCTCTTGTCGGAAGATTCCTTCGGGACGTCCATGCCGTACAAGCCCCCCTGCCAGTTGCCCTTTTCGGTGCCCACTTTCCTCATCAGCAGGCTGTTGGCCGGCTTCGGGAATGTCGAGAAGCCCAGCTCCCTGGCGATGCTCTTTTCCATCGCGTCCCGCACGCTCGCGGTCACCGCCCCGCTGTTCGCCGCCCTGTCCATGTACTCGTAGTATTCGTGGGTCAGCCCCTGGCTTCGCTTCAGCTCGGCCATGTCCACGTTCGCCTCGAAGTTGTTCGGGTCCGCGTCAAGCACTTTCTTGTATTTCGCCTCGATGGACGGCTCGAGCGAGTCTATACGGTCCTGGACGGCATTGATTTGCGCGTCCTGGGACTCGCCCGTAAGCAGGTTCTGGAGATTCAAATACTTGAGTTCCCCGCGCAGGTCGAAGTCGTTGTTCAAATCGCTTCGCGCTGCTGCAACCTGCTCCTCCGGAGTCAGTTCGGGCGGCTTGCTCGGGGGGATTACGATTGGCGGGGCAGGGCAACCTTGGGTATTGGTCCCGCTCAAGGATGTCGAGCCGCTGCACGAGCCGTCCGAGCCGCTGTAATCCCAGGTGTATTCTCCCGCAAAGGAAGCGCAATCCGTCGTGAAGTAAATGTCATAGTCGGACAGGGTCGAAGTCCCGGGCGGGTCCGAAACAGTCCTGCTCCTGAAGTGCAACACGTTGCCGGAAATGAATGTCCCGGTCGCAGGTCCGTGGCCCACGTCCCCCATCACCGCAGTCGTTTGGTCGTGCTGGATTATCACGCCATATGTGTTGGTGAAAATCGGGCCATGGCAGGCGGTCTGGTCCTCGGTGACGGTAACCTGCCATTGGCTCGTTCCGGAGTATTGGCTCCAATTCCACGGGGGCATGCTGACCTGGGCGTGGAGCAGCGGCAAGAGAAACCCGAACAGGATAAACAACGATAAAATCCCGCGCATGGATTGGTTAACCCGGCGGGGATTAAAAAACTATCCCCGGGCGGGAGAGATACCAGAATTATTTCAGCACTCAAGATCGTCGTCACGGCGCGTTCGGAACACGCTCAGCAATACCTCAGTGTCATCATCGTGAAAAAGTAAGAAAAAAGAAATTAATAAGCTAGCGGGGCAGGAATTTCGAAAGTTCGGCGACTGCCGTTCTGAATTCGTTCGGCTTTACCAGCTCATACTTGCCTTCGAAGTGGTAGAAGCCGCTCGTGTTGAATCCTATCGCATTCATGCCACCGCTCAGGGACGCGAAAACGCCCGATTTGTATGCCTCGCCGACGGAACCCAAAACCACGTTCAGCAATTCCGTCGAATAAGTCTCCCGCGGGATTGCGAAGCGGAGGGAGTCCATCTCTGTCGGAGGGGTCTTGAAGACCCATTCCCCGTCGGGATTCTGCTTCCACTTCGCATATAGTTTGTGGCCGAGGCCACAGGGGCGCGTCCCGATTCCGGCCATTGTCATCGCGCCGAGGTATTCCGCGGCCGCCAGTTCCGGCTTAACTCCCGGGAGAACCGCGCCCGAATCGACATAAAGGGCGTGGGCACCCCCTACGACCGGGAAGTCATACTTCCTCGTCAGGGAGTCGAACACATCCGAAATCTGGAGTATTCTGCTGGCGATTCTGTAAGGATCTATCATCTCGTATAAGCCCGAGACTATCTCGATCATGCCTCCCCCAGTCAGGCCTGCGTACGAATCGAAACCGCAGCCGTAATTGACGGTCGTAAGCTTCTGTATCAGTTTGCCCAGTTCCGCAGCCGGAACCGCGGCGCTCTCCGCGCCCCGGAATACTTTTTCCTTGTTTACAAATATCGCCCCTCCGCTGTGGGCGTACATTTTCTTGAAGCTTACCGTAACCACGTCGGCATAGGAGAGCATCTCCTTGACTATCTCGTCCAGCGTCTTGTTTTCGTAGCCAGGCTCGAAGAGCTTCACGAACAGGGCATTCTCGGAAATCCTGCAGGCGTCTATGTGCAGGATGAGGCCGTGCTCCCTCGCAATTTCGGCGGCTTTCTTTACGTTCTCCATGGAAACAGGCTGGCCACCCCCGCCGTTGTCCGTCACGGTTATGAGTATTGACTTGATCTTGTTCGGGCGGCCCAGCCTCGCCTTTACCGCATCGAGGTTTATGTTCCCCATGAAAACGCTTTCGGCATTGCGGTATTTTTCCGGATTCGACATCGGGGTGCATGCCCGGACCCGCATGCCCTTGTCTTCTATATGCCCTTTTGTAGTGTCGAAAGGCCTGTTCGAAACTATCATGTCCTCCCTGTTGGTGATTTTCAGTTTTCGGAATGCGGTGAAAAGCAGGGTTTCGGCCGCGCGGCCCTGGAGCGTCGGATAGAAGTCGAATTGCTCCCCTAAAAGCTCCTTTACCGTAAATTTCAACTGGGCGAATGGTTCAAGCCCGGCGTAGGCAACCGTTTTTATGCTGGAAACGTGTTCTTTCCATGCCCGTTTCATTTGCTCCTGCCTTGCCGAAAGGGTGGTGCTGCCCGAATCGCTTAATGCGTCAATGAGAACCATCTCGGCCTGGACGTTGAAAGGATTGAAGCGGGCCGCGATTACGTGCGAAGGCATCTCGTTCGCATGATTCTGGGCCCAGACGGCTATGCTGTCTTTTCCGATTGGCCTGTTTGTGTAACCGAGTTCGAGCATCTTTCTTGCCTCGGGGTCTGCCCTGCCGAATTGCTTCTCGAGAAGCGGCCTAGAGCGCGAGAGCTCGGCCCTTATGGTCTGCATTTCCCTCGCTGACATCTTCTCGGAAGCCCTCGCCATTGCCGCCTCGCGGTAGGGGGCCAACACAGGATGTATGGATGTTCTGTCTGATAGGGACTTTTGCACTCAAACCACTCTTCCCGATTTCGAATCATAAACAGAGGAAAATATTACCCATGTAAAGTTTATTAGCATTCCGTGATAAATGAACGTCATGATGAGGAGCCATTACGCATCCGAGATTTCCCCTGCCATGGACGGGCAGACTGTTGAGCTGGCGGGCTGGGCCCACGAAATTCGCAACTTGGGAAAATTGAGGTTCATCGTTCTGCGGGACAGGAGCGGGCTAGTGCAGGTTACCGCGAAAAAGGGCGTGGCAAGCGAGGAGATATTCGAGGAGATGGGGAAAATCACGGTGAAGGAAACTCTTTTACGGATTGAGGGGAAAGTCAAGGCGGAAAAGCAGGCCCCGAAAGGGTTCGAGATTGTCCCGCTCAAGATTGAAGTTTTGAATCCCGTAACAGAAACGATTCCGTTCGAATTGACCGGAAAAGTGCCTGCCGAAATCGATGTGAGGCTCGACAATCGCTTTGTTGATTTGAGAAGGCTCGAAACGCAGGCCATTTTCAAAATCAGGAGCGAGATGCTCAGAATCTTCAGGGAGGTTCTGCTAGCTAAAAAATTCCAGGAGATGACTCCGCCTTGCATCGTTGCTGCCGCAACCGAGGGAGGAACCGACCTTTTCGAAGTTCAATATTTCGAGAAGAAAGCTTACCTTGCGCAATCCCCTCAACTGTATAAACAACTCGCTGTAATCGGCGGAATGGACCGCGTATTCATGACGAGTCCCGTTTTCAGAGCGGAAAAGCACAATACGACCGCCCACTTGAACGAAATTTTGCAGATGGATATCGAGATGGGATTTGCGGACCACAACGAAGTGATGGATATTTTGGGCGAGGTTCTGATTGCGGTGATAAAGGGAGTGAAAGAGAACTGCCCCGAAGAGCTCAAACTGCTAGGGCAGGAACTGAAAGTCCCGAAAGAGGTCAGAAAGCACACGTATTCGGAAATTGTTGAACTTTTGAATAAGAAGGGGGAGAAAATCGAATGGGGCGAGGACTTTGCGGCCGGGAGAACATACGGGAGTGCGCCATGTTCCCGAGGGACAGGGTAAGGCTCACGCCCTAAGCTTTTTATTCTTGGCTAAACATATTGTTGACTTGCGCCCCAGTAGCTCAGCGGTAGAGCGACTGTCTCGTAAGGGGCTTCGCCCCTTATGAACCCCCTTTTAGGGGGTATCGGGAAACTCTCACTTTCCCCGCGGGGGAGGGTCAGGAGGAGCCTGAAACTGGGGAGGGGGCAGCGCCCCCTCCGCGGTTCGGAAACAGTAGGCCGGGAGTTCAATTCTCCCCTGGGGCTTTCAGCGGTTAGGAGAGAAGTAGGAGCGGCCGAAGGCCGCGGGTTTTCTTTTGAACCCTAAGGCCTTTTCTTTACATAAAGAAAAGGAGTTAAGTTCCGCTTATACAACCGATGAGGGCTCATTCCACCTCGATATCTTCGCCGACCACGCGCACCTTGTATTGCTTTACCGGCTTTGTGGCTGGCCCTCCAACTACCGCGCCGGTCTTTACGTTGAATTTCGAGCCGTGCCACGGGCATTCCACGACTTCGCCGTCGAGCTTGCCCTTGCAGAGGGGCCCACTCCTGTGCGTGCATGCATTATCGACCGCGTAATAACCAGCGCCGACTTTGAAAATCGCTATTTTCGTGCCTCCCATCATGGCGCAGAAGGGCTTGCCCTCAACCACGTCGCTCTTTTTCGCAACCTTCATTGGCACACCTCCTATCAAATATCGGGCATGGCTGGTTTTCGCGCCTTTCTTCATGAGGTATTTCTGGCGGATGCGCTAGGCCTTGATCCACAGCCCGTGCACGTTGCAGTATTCGCGCGCAGTTATCTTGTCGGCCTTGATTTCGAATTCCGCCTCGGGCTTGTCGCCGGGCTTGAGGAATTTCCTGTAGGCCTTCCCATCGGCGAAAACCTGTATCCACTCGATGTAGTGCGAGGCCTCCATGGGATGCGGAATCGAACCAATCCTGACTTTTACGCCGTTCGCGATTTTTTCGATTACCGGGACGTGCTTCTCTCCTCCCGCATCCTGCGATTTCTCCTTCTGAAGATCCATGGGCAGGCCGCAGCATACGAGCTTGCCTTCGCCGGGGTGGAGGACTTCGACGATGTTGCCGCAGACGCTGCATTTGTATATTTCATTCTGTTTCGCCATTCGCATCACCACATATCCACGCCCTCGGAGTGGTTTTACCCTGTTCCACATACCTGCCCAGTCGGGCGTCGCATACCCACATCCAACGAGGTGAGCATGCGTTCACGCATAACCCAGCTCGGATGTGTGTATGCGGTGGGTATGTGACCTCAAATCAAAGCCCGCAGGCAGCGCAGCCCTCGCTGAAGCACATGCACTCGGGCTCGTAGTATTTGGCCGGGTGCTTGCAGGCAGGGCAGGCCTTCGGCGGCTCGGTCCCGTTGTGGATGTAGCCGCACTTGCTACACTTCCAGTTGATGGGCTTGTCCCTTTTGTATAGCGTGCCTTTCTCAAGCATTTCGAGGAGCTTCCTGTACCTGTCCTCGTGGTGCTGCTCGACCTCACCCACCTCCTTGAAGAGGGTTGCCGCAACCGCGTTGCCCTCCTTGCGGGCCTCGCTCTCGAATTTTGGGTACATTTCCGAAGTCTCGTAGTGCTCGCCCTTGATTGCCTCCTGGAGGTTGGCCTTCGTATTGCTTATCCCCTTGAGGAGCTTGAACTCCTCCTTGGCGTGCTGCATCTCGTTGCCGGAAGTTTCCTCGAATATTTTTGCGATGTAGAGGTATCCCTCGTCACGCGCGACTTTCGCGAAATAGTCGTACTTGTTCCTGGCCTGGCTCTCTCCGGAGAAGGCCGCCTTGAGATTTTCTTCGGTTTTTCCCATTTGATCACCTTTTGCATTTTTCACACAAACCCACGAACGCGATGCTGACGGAACTTGCCGAGAATTCCCCCGAATTGAAATTTTTTCATTGAGTATTTATTAAGCTTTTCAGTCAGAAAAGGCTGGTGGCCGAGCCGATGAAATAAAGGCCGAAAAGCGCGAGCAGGAGCCCGCAGGCCGAGAAAACCATGGCGTGGGTGCGGGCGCTCCACAATTTTTTGGATTTGTAGACCGAATAGCCCACGAAGCCGTACCACATGAGGTCGAAAATATATTGTATTATGGCGATGAAGGCGACCATGATTAGGCCGTATTGAAGGGCCTGGGAGATGAGGAGGGCGCCGACCGTTGCCCACCAGATTATGAAGTGCGGGTTCGCGCCCGTTGCGAGAATTCCGGAAACGAAGGGCGAATGGGAAGTCTGCTTTTCCTCGGCTGCCATGCTGCGCCTGTCGCGAATCATCCCGTAGCCCATGTAAACCAGGAATGCGCCGCCGATTATCCCGACGAAAAGCTTGACCTGCGGGAGCTGCAGGAATCCTCCGAGCCCGAAGGCGGTTATGAGAATGAGGGGGAATTCCACCACCCCGTGGCCGAGCGCTATTTCTACCCCCGCGAACTTCGAAACATGACCTTTCGCAACCGTGATGGCGAACATGGGGCCGGGGGTGAGAACACCGGAAAGCGCGACAATTGTCACGGCGATGGCGAAATCGAGCGGTTCGAGCATGAAACGAGTTGGAAACGAGGGATTTAAATTGGTTCGTTGGTAATTTTTTCCCGTGATGACTGAAACCTAAGATGAGCCGAGAAATCGGCTGTGACTTGAACCGGATGTGCTGAAAAAGAATTAGGCGTATTTTTAACAGTCGCAGTAGTGGCATGGCATCAGACTGTCGCACACAACCCCTGAACCGTTATTCAAAAGATAGGCCGAGTAAAGCAGCAAAACAAATCCTGCAAACAGGAGGATTGCCCCGATTACGAGCAATTTTTTCCTGTTTTTCTCGTTAGAAAAACCGAAGAGTTCTGTTCCAGTAAAGAGTGCTGTTCCGGAAAGTAGAAGCAGAAATGCCTGCGTTTCGGAGCTTATCAAAGCGTCGGTATTCAAAGCGGCCTTGCAAAATTCCCTGCAGAAGGACTCTTCACATGACGGCAGCGGAGGGCCAAATGCAGTAAAAATTCGAAAGAAAAAACATGCGGTCATGGGCACTAACAAAAGCAGCAAGGACAAGCAAAAAATCAAAATCGAAACTCCTTTTCTTTTCCATTTGAAATAAACAAAAGCGCCTATAATCAAGAGAACAATTGAAACATAAAGGAGGAGCTGGAGATTTGAAGCTAACGACTGCAAAGCATCAACCATGGCCATAATTTCATTATTTTTGAGCGCGTATATATACTTTTATATTGCCTCGGAGTATTTGTTTAATCGAAGTGATTCTTATGCCGAAACTCGTGCTCGTGCGACATGGGGAGTCGATTTGGAACAAACAGAACAGGTTCACGGGATGGATAGACGTTCCGCTGTCGAAACACGGAATCAGGGAGGCCGCGAATGCGGGCGAGAAGCTGAAGGGAATGCGGTTCGATGCGGTTTACGTCTCGCATCTCATAAGGGCGATTCAGACGCTTTACACGATTCTTTCGCATTCCGAGGATGCGAGGGTGCCAATCATGCACCATGAGGGGAAAGTCAGAAGAAGGGAGAGGTATTCTGGGCACATGACCGAAGAGCTGCCGGTATTCGAAACGGAGAAGCTTGCGGAGAGGTATTACGGGAAGCTGCAGGGCCTCAACAAGAAGGAAACCGCGAGGAGGATGGGCGACGACAAGGTGCACCTTTGGAGGAGGTCTTTCACCGCGAGGCCGCCCGGGGGCGAGAGCCTGAAGGACACGTTGGGAAGGACCCTGCCGTATTTCAAAAAGAACATAATGCGGGATTTGAGGCGGGGAAAGAACGTCCTTGTCGTCGCGCATGGCAACAGTTTGCGCGCGATTGTGAAATATTTCGAGGGGATTGGAGACGACGAGATTCCGAACGTGGAAATTCCGACTGGAATTCCCATAGTTTATACTTTGAACGCGAAGATGAAAGTCGTGAAAAAGCAGATGCTGTAGGCCGCGCGTTCAGGAAGGAGGCGCGCTCTTTTTTATCCACTTGAGCAGATGCTCGAGGCTTTCGACCCTGTGGTGCGGGCTGAGGCGCGTCACGTTTTTGCCGACAAGAATCGTCTGGATTCCGGCCGCAAGGCCTGCCTGCACGTCGACCTCGCGGTCGCCAACGTAGATGGCCTCGCTCTTCGAGACGCCGAGGAGTTCGAGGGCCTTTAGCAGGGGCTCGGGGTCGGGCTTTGGCTTGTCCACGTGGTCCGCAAGCACGAAAACATCGAAGTAATCGTAGAGGCCGAAGCGCGAGAGTTTTTTCCTCGCGTCCGCGTGGGCGTCATTCGAGACCAGGGCGAGCTTGTAGGAAGCGGAAAGCTCGCTGAGAAGCTCGTCGACTTTGGGCTTGGGCTTGAGGTACTTGAAGAAGTCGACGACGTGCTCGTGCTCGTATTTGGCGATTCGCGCAATCACCGCGTTGTCGTCAACGCAGTGCTTGGAAAGAATCTTCTGCACCACCTGCTCGACCGTCCCGCCGAGGTGCTGCCTGACCTCGCCGAGCGATATGTCGAAGCCGTGCAGCTCGAACGCGCGCTTGAAAAGCACCGCGTGCATGAAGTCGCTGTCGAGCAGCACGCCGTCCATGTCGAACAGTATGGCTTTTATCTTCTTGGCTGGCATTTGAACACCTGCGGATCTGGTTACCTGGTTAATTATGCTGGAATATCTATTTAAAACTTCATGGGCATTATTGAAGCGGATCCGGGTTCGCGTTTACGAGAGAGGTGTATTTGGATGGAGGCAAGGGTTTACGAATGCGAGTCGAAGGAGCAGGGGAAATTGAAGGCGGTGCTCGAGAGGGAGCCCTACGCGCCGAGGAGCTTCTCGAGGCAGGGCTACAAGCTCAAGGACGGGGGCTCGGTTGGCGGCGAGAGTGGAAAATATTACGCTTACATGAAGGCCGACGGGGAATTCTTCAAGTGGGCGGAGGAGCGGTTCAAGGAAGTGCCGAACATGAAGCGGTGCGAGAAGGCGCTTGAGGAGAAACTGAAGGCGACGATTGAGGAGCAGGAAAGCTCTGCCGAGGCCGGGTTTGGCTCGCTGTTCGGCTGAATTGTTGCGAAGCCGTTGGGCTAATCGGATGGAATGGCGACTCGGATGGGTTTGGCTCGCTGTTCGGCTGAACTTGGGATGATAATGATGACCATCGCGGAGAATCTCGTGGAAGTGTGCAGCCAGATGAGGGTGCGGGGGCTGACGTCTTTCGCGGTCATGGCGCTTGCCGTCATTCTTTACTATTACGTAAAATCCCACGGCTCGAAATACGAGAGGTATAAGAAAACAGTCGAACTTCTTATAGTGCTCGGGGCGCTGGGGATGATTTTCTTCTGGGCATTCGGGATTTTCAGCCCGCTGTCCGGCTTCGATTCGGACGCGGGAAGCGTAACGGTCGACACGCTGAGCTGCATTCCCCACTGCGAGAATGGCTGCTGATTGCGGGGTTCTGTTTCGCGCGAGGGCGGGCATACGCGCCAAGTCGCATACCAATTGCGAGAACGGTTGCTAGGCAGTCTACTCGCCGAAAATAATCCGCCCACTGCAATCTACTCACTGCGGTTACTAGGAAATCTACTCACCGAATGCCTACTGCAGGAGGGACGGTGTTATTTCCACCGGCTTGTATTTCCTTATCGCGGTCGCGGTGTAGTAGGCCACAATCAGGAAGAGGAAGAGACACGCGCCCAAGTAGGCGTAGGCAGCGCCCGTTAGGCCGAAAGCCGGGACCAGCAGGAACAGCAGCACGAACTCCAGCGGCAGGACGGAAACCGCCAGAACGAGCGGAATCCACTCCTTGCGCTGCGACCAC
>JAPLWU010000059.1 GCA_026396425.1 Microcaldota archaeon
TTTCGGGGTAGTTAGATCGCCGACAAGAGCCGAGGAAGCCACATGAGTCGGAGGTGCAGGGGTTGCCATCGTCGCACCTTTCTTCGTAGTAGCAGCCGCGGGTTACTGAGTCGCACCTGTCGAGTGTGCAGCTTCTGCCGTCATTGCATGAGATTTGGGTATTCGAGCAAGTTCCAAAATTGCAATTGTCCAGCGTGCATCTGTTGTTGTCATCGCAGGCGAAGGTGCGTATACATGAGCCAGCCACGCAAGCAGCTGAAATGCATGCAGACGGGTCAGGTGCACAGGCTGCATCGACGCCAACGGCAGTGTATACGCATTGACCGGCTACGCAGTTCCTCCAATTGCAAACTCTGGTTGGGCAGTTAGGCGGACAGGTTATGCAGATGTCCTGGTTCAGGCAGACGCCATTGGACAGGCACGAATCGGTTGTACACAGGTCGCCATCATCGCATGTTGCTCTTGTGCAAACCCCTCCAATGCACTCGTAGCCCATGCACCCAACGCCGCCGCATGGGGTATCATCGGGCCTAATACCCGCGGGGTAAGTGCAGGCATTGTTGACGCATTGCCTATCAGGGTTTGTCCAGTCCTGGCAGGGGTCGTTGCAATCATTATCTTCGAGGCAGAAGCCGCCTGGAGGAGTCCAAGCGTGTGCGAGGGGGGCGAGCAAGAGGAACAGCAGTGCAACCAATAAGGCCCGTTCACCGATTCCCAACGCAATCCACCGAAATAAAACGTTGAAGGGTAGCATATATATAGTTTTATATAGTGCGGGTTCGCAAGTATTAATGGTCACATATCCACCACATATTCGCGTCCGAGCTCGAGTTACGCTCGGACCGCATCCCACCGCGTTGGGCGCGAGTATGTCACATACCCACGCCCGATTGGGCCGGTATGCGAAAGTTGGATAAGACCTCGCCGAGGGCGTGCGCATAACCACGCCCAACGGAGCAGGTATATGTGAGTGGAATGAAACCACGCTGAGGGCGTGATTATGCGTGGATATGTGGTGACGCCCGACTGGGTTGGCATGTGGCCATTGGATAACCGCGCCGAGGGCGCGGGTATGTGGTGTAAAAATGGCAAACGCTGGCGCGATGAAGAGTCCTGAAGCTAAAGAGACGCGGCTAGGCGAGGCCGAGCTTCGCCAGCAGACGGTTGCGAGGCTTTACGAGTGCGGGGAGATTATCGGGCGGCTGGACATTGATAGCGACAAGAGAGCCAGATGGGGTACCGGAATAGGCCAGCTGGTCAAAGACGTCGGGGCGGGAAAGAAGGGCGCAATGGAAAAGGCGGAAAAATTAAATGAAACCATAACGAAAATCCAGCTCCACCTGACTTTGGCCGACAGGCTGCAGGAAAAAATTGACGGTGGAAACCTCGCCCCGGAGCAGAGGAAAACGGCCGAGTCTTTCGTTGCGGAGCTAAGGGCCGGAAAGGAGGGCGCATTCGAGAAGGCGGGCGAGTTCTATTACCAAATAAGGGAAGCGGATTACAGAGGGCTAGTCGGGGAACTAAGGGGAAAGACGGTTTACTTAAGGAGAATCGTGGAGCAAATCGAGAGCGACTACAATCAACTCACGTCAGGAAAGATTATCAAAGAAGAATTCTTTCCTGAAATCTACCAGCCTGCTCAGCCCGGTGTATCCTCTCTCCTGCGTGAGTGTTGTGTTTTTGGAAGAGGCAATAAATGGAATAAGCCAAAATGAAGATAACGGAAAGGCTGCTCATGGGCCTGACGGGAGAGACCGAGATTCCTCTGGCCAACAAAAGCATTTACATGGACGATTTGTTTTCGCTCGCAAAGGGCGAGGCGGACAAGTGCCTCTACCTCGTGCGGTTCCAAACAATCGAGGATGCCAAAGCCTGCGAGAAGCTCGCTCAAAGGAAGGATGCCGCGCAATTAGAGCGCAGGGCCGACGTGGCAAGATACGCCGGGTATATTTGCGACGGAATGGATTACATGAGGTGGTATGCCGTCGGCATCGCGGTTAGTGCCGAGGATTACAAGGGAGAACTCCTTCTGGGCAAGGGTGAATTGAAGAAAGTCGTTGAGTGGAATGCCGAACTTGAAAGGAGGATTGGATACCAGAGGGCGTACATTGGGGAGTATAGGAACGACAAAAACGTGCCGTTGCTTGGTGACGTGCTGGATGGAACTAAGAGCGCGGATGGGGCGATTGTCTCGACTTCATTCACAAGGGAATGCAACAAGTTCAAGAACGACATGAACGGGCTTATACAAAAGCGCGAGCTCGAGCTGAAGGCCGATGAGAAAGGTTGGAGCCAGATGAGGAGAGTCTGGGAAAGTTACGGGATGACGTTCATTGACAGTTCGATGCTTGCAGCAGGGTATGCGGGCAAAGCACTGTCCACGACGGGCTGGGGGAAGGCATTGGATTTGGCCAGCTCGGGCTATTTCCTTTTCAGGGGCGGCCAGGCGATATACAACGAGGAGTATGCCGCAGGATTCCTTATGGTCGCCGCAATCGGCGGAAGCATGGCGGCGCGATACAGCAAGATGGCCGAAATCGCAGGCCCTGCGGCCCTTATCTCTAACGTTTCGGGGATGCTAATCACGCCAGGCCTCATTACGGGAGTCATGGGCACTGCGTATGATATGAGCAGGTACGTGTTCACGCACCAGCAGATGGGCGCTTTAATGACGAATTTGGTGTTCGTGGGAGCCATAGCCGTGCACAGGCCGGCCAAGGAAGTTGGAGCCAGGGGCGTTGAGGTGACTGCAACCAAAGACGGGCGGGGCCTTGCGGTGAAAGAAGTGCGAGTCGAGGGTTCACGCTCGGAAAGGAGCGTCAGCGAGTTCAGGAAAACGCCCGAGGGCGATTATCAGTTTCATTCAAAGGAGGTTGATGTTACTTACAAGTCGCCCCTGTTGGACAGAACTATTACGGAAAGCTGGCAGTTCATTTATGGGGGGGTCGAACCGGGAAGACTGCCGGTTCCGCCAGGGATTCTGCCCGCTAGATTCGGCGACGTTGTTCCGGGGAAAATAGTCCGTATTGGCGATGCTTATGCGCGCAGGGGCGTTGAGATTGGCCCGAGGCGCGAACTTGGAAAAGAACGCGAAATAGTCGAGCTGCCCATAGCGGTTAACGACAGCCGTGTAAGAGGGCAGGATGAGACGGGAGGCAAGGGAGGCGGCAAATCAGGAGGGGAAACGCCGATAATCCCAATAATAAAAGTTGGCGAGACCGCTCCTGGAACTACGACGAAGCAGGGAGGCAAAAAGGAAAAAGCGGGAGGCGAAACGCCAAAAGTTGCCGAAACTGCCGGCGAGGTTATGAAGGGTGCGGAAACGAAAACCGAAGGCGGGAAAGGCAACAAAGCAGGGGAAGCAAAAGACAAAGCTGCTGCCGAGGAACTCTTGTACCTGCTGAAGGCAAGGAAGGAAGCGGGCTTATTCCAAAGGATTATCCCATGGTCCAAACTGAACTTAGGGATTGCCAAGCGTATAATAAAAGTTCCGGGTGCTTTGCGTGAAGTGGGTAAAGAGAAACAGAAGCGGGAGGAGGTCTTGCTCGAAGCCGCGCCCGAGGTGAAGGGCGAGGAGAGGCCGCAGCCGTTGCGCAAATTGGTCGAGCGTATAACCGAGGCCGTGGTGGAAACCCCGCGCAATCCACTCCGCAAAGAGTTCTGGAGAGAAGCACTCACGAGCAGGAGGATATATGATCAGGTGGGGAGCGACCCTGCATTTGCCGAGTTCGCAGAAAAGACCGGAATAGACCCGAAAGTACTTAACGCGGTGTGCAGGAGGCCAGCTTTCTGGATGCCTACAGTCAGGATTGACATTACGGAGAAAGGGCTCAGAATCAAAGCCGAAAAAGAGGCAGTTACTCTCAAACCGGTTCCTGAGTGGATTTCCGCGCCGGCGAGGGCGCTTCCAGGGGCGGCGGCGATGATTGGCACGTTATTTTTAGCCGATTACGCCTTATATCGCGCCCGAAGCGGGGGTACGCTTGGGTTTGAGGAGTTTAGGAATAGGAGCGTGCCCGGAAGCAACGGAGAGTGGGTATCAGACGTCCCAGGGTATTGGGCCTTTAGGACGGGCTTGGCACCATTGGTCTCCTGGGGTTTTGTCGCGCCTTTGTTTGCGAACATGCAAACGAGGTTTGTCGAAAAGAGAGTCGAGGCGAGAAAGAACGTCATGCTTGACAACCCTGCGGCCGTCGACGCAATCGCCGAGACGAAGGCATTCAAATACTCCACCCCAGAAGTGCAGGCCGAAATACTTTCAAAGTGGGTAGGCGGAGTTTTGATTTTTGGGCCCGAGTGGGGTAGGAAGTACATCGCCAAATTGGGGACCGAAACCGCGAGAATAAACCCTCCCAAGTGGAGATACGCGGGCGGAGTTGTTACCAAGGAGATTGTCCACCGGACGTATTATGGAAAGTTCCTCGGAATACCAACGCATGGCACGGCGGCCGCCATGGTGACCAAGAACCTACTTGCAACTACGTTCGGCAGCGGATATTTCGGGATAGTGCGAGGGGTAAAGGCATGGAAGAACAGGGGCAGATTCGAATTCGCAAGGGAAAAAGAGGGGGAGATTGCCGAAAAGCGTTATGAGAAAGAGCAGGAGGTACAGGAAAGGTACGGCGGCAGGGAGCTCAAGAGGGCCGAGAGTAAGGAAGTGGAGAAGGAGGCCTATGAGATGTTTAAGAAAATGTACGAGGAGTACAGAGAGGAGAAGAAGAGCCGCAAGGAGGCGAAGAAAGAGGCGAAAAGGAATAACAGCGATTTCACCAAGACTGACCTGGCGGAAGAACCGAAGGCCGTGAAGGTACAGAGGAAAGGGGAGGAAACACCGGTGCTGGGAATGCAGATGGAAGAGCCGTTCATGGTAAGGGTTGGTGGCATGAGACAGTTCGGGATGAAGGGCGACTGGCTCCTGCAGATTGGGAACATGAAGAGGATTGTTCACGCCGATGCTTTCAAGAGGGAAGGATACTCCATTGTTAAGAGGGAAGGATACTCCATTGTTCCGCCAGAAGCTTTGAGCAAATGATTGGATTGCAGGTGATGTTTATGAAGAGGGCCGAAGAAATAAAAAAGGAGCTCGAGGGGCTTTCAGCCGAAATAACGCGCCTTGCAGGCGAGGCCGGCAAGCGCGATGCCGGCGAGATATGGTCCGGGATTCTTGAAAAAACCGAGGACATGGTTGACCTCGCGGAGGAGCTTTTGGAGCTGGAGCCGGATACGGAGTTCGAGCCGGCAGAACCCGACGTTTCAGGATTCACAAACTACCTCGCAGAGAACGCGAAGATAATCGAGGGCGGGAAGGAGACCATGCTCCTGGTCGACGGAGTTGCCATCAAGGTTCCTACGGCCGGCAACGAGATGATAGTTGAAAAATTCAGGGAGCTGGCCCGCCAGATTAGGGAGGACGAGGAGGATGCGGAGCTCGTCGCCTTCGACCTGATAGAATACGTGCAGGCCGGCGGGGAGTTCGAGCCGCTGCAGAGGGCTTACGTCTCGGCCTCGCTCGCCATGTACGAGGGAGAGATAGGCGTCAGCGAGGGCTTGCTCGTGCAGACCGCAGTATGCTCCAAACTAGGAGAGGCCGCGGGAGCACAATAATATAAATACCCGTCTTGGCAAAGCGTAATCATGAGAATGGCTGCCGCGGTTTTGGTTCTGCTCCTGATTGCAACGCCCTATTTCGCGCAGGGCGAGTGCCCGGTATTTAAAGTCCCCACCATAACCGAACTCACGGTTTCGAGGAACGAGGTGAGCGGGGCGATGGAGGCCACGGCCACGCTCTCCTACGAGGACAAGGCAAGGGCCACCGTCAGGCCGCTGCCACTGCAGGACATTTGGTTCCAGCTCTGCCCTGTTTCGAATGCAACCGTGAATGCGTCGCTTCCTTGCCCCTCGGACCAGCGCAAATGCATCCCGGGCGAATGGAACTGCACCGGCGGATGCTGCCTCGTCAACCCGCAGATTCAGGTCGTGAAAACGAACCTTGACGGCAGGGCGACCGCTCTTTATCCGCTCATGGACGCGGGCGTAATTGCAGAGTATAAGGGCGGGGATGCTTATCTCCCGAGCAACAGCACGTCCGCCTACACGAAAAGCTCGCTCGGGTTCCTCAACATAACCATTTGCATGCCGCTTTTCATAGTCCTCGCGATGCTCATGATGTCGATGATGGCAATGGGCAGAAGCCCCATCTCGGCATTTGATTTCTCGGCGATAAAAGCGCCACGCGCGGCGCACAAGAGCGTTACGACGATTGGGTTCAGCGCTGGCGCGATTGTTGCCGCAGCCAAAGGAATTAGTGGTGCGGTTAAAGGCAAGGGAAAGGCGGATGAAAAGAAGAAAAACGAGGCGCAGAAGGAGGTAGACAAGGCCCAGAAAGAGGTAGACAAGGGGAAAAAGAACGGGAAGGAGATGTCAAAGGCCGAGGGCAAGTTGAACGAGGCCAAGGCCGCGATGAAAGATGGGGATTACGACAAAGCAAAATCGTGTGCAACGCAAGCCAATTCGGCGGCAAAGGCATCGAATCGCGGGACATTCGGGAAGATTATGCACGGGATTGGCAGCGCAGGAAAATACGCCGCAGGAGTAGGCGCACGCGCACCCTTAAACCCGCTCGGAGCGGTCAGGGACTTGGCGGCGCTGCCAGCAAAGACCTTCGCGGGGCTGGCGGCTGGAGGCGTAAGCAAGGCCAGAGGAAAAGATTTCAAGGAGGGTTACAAGCAAGGGTCGGGAGCGGTTGGAAAAGCCATCAAGGATCCTCTTGGGGCCGTTGCCGGAGCCGCGAAGTTTCAGGCTAAAACGATGGTAGGCCTCGTAACCGGAGTTAAGGGCGCTCTAACATCAGGTAGCGCGAAGAAGGGTTACGCCAAGGGCAAGGAGGGCGCGAAATCTGCTGAAAAGGCGATTGAGAAGGGCGGGAAGGCGCTCGCGAAAATCGGAACGCTGGGCGGGGCGACGAAGGATGACGCCAAGAAAGAAATAAAAAAGGCCGAGGCGAGCATCGAAAAAGCGAAGAAGGATGGCGCTGGTGAGGAGAAGCTGAATGGCATGAACAAAAAATTGGAGGAGGCAAATGCGGCATTTAAAGAAGGCAGATATGAATCGGCAAGACACAGCGCGAATGAAGTTGTTACTGGAATTGCGCGGGGAACCGGGGGGGCGGCTTTCGACGAAATAAGAGGGGCCGTATCGCCAGTCAACTTATTGAAGGAATTGATCGGCGGGAGCGGATACGTGGGGTCTAAGGTCGGCAGGGCTCACGATATCGGTGGGGTCAAACTCGCGTTTGGGTCGCGGGCGATCAGAGCGATGATGAGCGAGCTCTCGGGCATGTACGAAAAGAAGAAGAGAGACGAGCTGGTCGGCAAGATTGAGGAGTATCAAAAGCTTAGCGGAGAGCAGAAAATAGATAAAGAAAAACTGGGGGAATTGGGCGGGCTCAAAGGAAAGGACGGCCTGAGGAGGATTGAGGAAGCGGAAGGACTCAGGGAGATGCAGAAACTGGGCGTCGAGCTTAACGAAGCGCAGTTGGGGAAGTTGTCCAATTCAAAGGAGTCTTTGGCTACGATGGACGCGATAAACAAAAGAGAAACGAGGCTGGGTGCTCTTGCTTCGGAACTCGACGGAAAAAGCGTTCCGATAAGCAACGTGGAGTTGAAAGGGTGTTTTGCGTTTGGCGTAAGCAACAAGATAAGGATTGATAATGGCGAATTGTGGTTGGAGCCCGAGACGCGGGTAGGCCCCCTCGGGATTCCCGCCTCGTTCCTCCGCGCAATTGAATACCTTAATATCCTCGCGGTCATACCGCAGGGCCTTTACGTCATGAAGTTCGAATTCGGAAAGCTTGGAATGAACGGTTCAACCACCACCGGCATCGCGGTAAACGCAGATTCGGCCACGCCGGGGAGCTGGGTAAGCGCAATTGATAATGAACTCGAGGGACAGAAGGCCATACGAAAAGAAAAGGAAAATCTCGGAGAGAGGCAGAAGATGGTGGAGAAGGAAGCCGGAGAGTTTTGCGAGAAGCTCCCGGGATTCAGAAAAATCTACGGTGAAATTTCGGCTGAGCTGGAGAGGATAGGGCAAACCAAGGACCCGGTGAAAAGACTTGAGATGCTCAGGGATTTTGACAGGAAGAGCATGGGCAGGCTCAGGACTCTTACAGAAGAACTCTCTGGCAACATGGACGACATTATCGATGAACGATATGACATTGAGGTGAAAGACGTTCAGCTCGACTTGCGAAAATCGAGTCTCGGGCTCATTGCGCTCCCGGAGAAGATAGTTGAAAGGGCCAAGGGGCAGAAACCCGTTGGAAACGAGCGGCAGAACGCGGACGCGATGAAGCTTCTTGACCGGTTGGAGAAGGAGGAAAGCTGGCTCGAAAAGGAGGTCAGGGATAAGAATGTCGGGGAGCAGGAAAGACAGACGCTGCAGGAAAGGCTTTCCGATGTGCGCGAGGAGAAGAAAGCCATATTCACATTCCATCCGCTCGGAGGCGAGACCGCGGATTTGCTGGGCGAAATTGTGGGCAAACACGGGGAACTCAGGAAAGCATACGAGAACATGGATGTAGAGAGGATAAATGGGATTGAGGGGGAGAGGATGGGACTCGTCAGGAGGCTGGCCGGCTACTCTACGGAAGGCATGGGGCGGGCCGAAGAAGCGGGCCAAAGCCTTTCGGAGGTATACTCGGCATACTCGCTCGGTTATATGGCTAGCCTGGCCGAAACCATGAGGGGGGAGGTTCAGGGTGGCATCCAGATGGGAACGCTCAACGAAAGCGAGATAAGCGAACGGGAGAAGGCGATTGGAAGCGTTGAAGGAATACAGGATTCCCTTATTTCAAAGGCCGCCGCGTTTAAGGAAGTAAAGAAGTTCGATGAATTGAGGGAAATGAGGATACTGCCGAAAGAAGAATTTGAAAAAATGAAGATCGAGATGCGGGAAAAATCTGGAGTCGGATTGCTCCCGGACGAAGTAAGGGAAAGGCTTGCGGAATTCGAGGAAAAACAGGCGGCTGAGAAAGAGGAGTCTGGAAGAGCCAGAAGAGAAAGTATGGGGGGGATGGCATTAAGAAAAAGGGATGACGAGCGGGAGGTGAAAAGGGAGCAAACAGAGGAGAGATTAGACCGGATCGCTGAAGAAATGACGAGCCCAGACCGGCTTATGGATTTGTGCGAGAGGATTGAAAGCAGGAACTTGAGCGAGAGGCAGGCAAATGAATTGAAGCTACAGGCGGAGCTGGCCGCCGAGAAAATGATGGGAAGCGATGCCAGCGAAGAGGAAAAGATGAAGGTCCGTGAAGCAATCAGGAGAGGAAAAAACATCGTGGAAGAGATTGCCATGAACAGGACGATACGGGAAAAAATAAACAACGAAGCAAACATGCAGTTCGGGGAATACAGAAAAGTATTTGGGACTGAGGACGTGGATATGAAGGTTGACAAAAAGGCCGGAAGGAAAGACCAGGACTTCGCCTGAAGCAGTTCATATCTCATCTTTTTATCATTCTTGCTTTTTCCGCCTTTTCGTCCTTGCAGAGAAGAACCACGCGGCTCGGCTCGTGCTCATCCGCAATGACGTAGTTGGTCAGTCCGGAAAGTTTTGAAGCGAATTCGCTTATCTCATTGTGGCGCGGCATGTCGGAAAGGCAGAGGCCGCGGTCGTTGCGCGAGCCGCCCACGAACATGAAACTCTTGACTTCCACGTAGTCGGGCTCGGCGAGTGCGATTTGTTTCGCGTAGCCCTCGGCATCGAAAAAATTGAGCGAGCGCGCGAGAGTCATTCTCAGGACCGTGCGCGTTTTCGCAGATTTCATGAATTCGAGAGAACGCGTAAAGCGCTCCCACGCATCACTGAGACAAGGCCTGCAGATTTTTTCGTGGGTTTTCTTGTCTGGCGCGACCATTGAGAGGTAGAGCTGCGTTGGAAGCGAATGCGGGGAAAGAGTTTCGAGGGCGGAAGGAAAATTTCCATTAGAAACGAGGAAAGTGGTCATCTCCCTTTTCCCGAATTCGCTTATGAGTCCGGCCAAATACGGATAGATGGTTGGTTCTCCTGCGAGGCTTATCGCCGCATGCGCGGGCTTTTTCGATTCCTCCCATTTTTTCTTTTCTACCGAGGAATTTCCGCCGTAGCCGGAAACTATGCGTAATTGCTCCCTAAGGAAACCTTCGGCTATTTTTTCCGGCTCGTCCCATTCGTAATCCGAGGCGGGTATGCGGGTGGGCTCCGAATCGGGAATCACGCGCCAGCAGAAGAGGCAGGCCTGGGAGCAGAACTGCAGAGAGGGCGTGCACTGCAAACAGCGGTGGCTGTTTATACCGTAGAATTTGGCCTTGTAGCACTCGCGGCCGCGAACGAGCGATTCTTTCAGCCACTTGCAGGCCTTGACTGCGGAGTGTTCGCCCACTAGGTGGTACTGCTGCCTGAGCAGGAGCGGCTGGAGCGGGTTCATGCCTTGTATTTGGCCGGTTAGTTTTTAGTTATTTGGTCGCCGGCTCCTCGATTTCGCCATGCGAGTTTGCCATTGCGTGGACTTCGCCTAACGTCTTAAGTCCTTCGTTTTGGAATGTTATTTTGATCGATCCATTACATGGCATTTGTGACAGCTTTTCTGAAAGAACCATCGCTTTGCTGCGCCCCAGCTCTAGTGCCCGTATCCGCGCTCTCTCGAGGCCATCACTTTCGTAGGATTCGACAAGTTTGCTCAGTTCGGGATGGGTCATTATGGCGGCTGGGAAGAGGGCGCAGCAGTTGCATACGACGTTGGCATAAAGGCCGGATAGAGTCTCGATTATGGAAGCCTCGAGTTTTGACCTTATTGTCCCGGCATCTTTCTCGAAATTTGTGTTGAGCTCGTTCTTTTTCGATACGAGTTCGTCATTTTTGCGGTCCCTCTCGGAATTGACGGCATTTATTTGAGTCCGTCTCTCGAGATTAATTCGGTCTGTCTTGTCGTCGCGCCTCTTGCGGACGTAGTAGTTGTAAACCTTGGAGGCGAACATAACGGCGGCGCCTCCTGCGATTACCGCAAATGCGTAAGTGGAATGCGGTATCTCCGAAAGAGGTTTAAGATGAGTTTGTATGAAATCCGTGAGCTCGTATTTTATCACCGCAATACCTGCGGCCCCGACGCCAGCGGCAGTAAGCAAGGTAGAGATCCTTGTTAGATTGACGTTAGCCAACAGGTCTTTGTGGTGCTCTATCTCGCGCTTGATTTTGGAGGCCGTTTCATTGAGTATGCGCCTGGCATTGTCCTCGGCCTGCTGAATCTCCGAACTTATCTTCTTGTCGATGTGCGCAAGATTTTCGTCCCGCTCATGTGCTTTAATTTCGAGAGCCCTGTTCGCGTCGTTGTTGATGCTGCCTATTTTCTTTGAAGCCGCGAGTATTTTGCCGTTTACTTCGCCAAAAAAATTCCTTGCCCTTGATTTTATTTCGAAATAGACATCCCAGAGCTCCTCCCTGTCATCGGGAGGGATGAACTCCTTCTTGCGGACGAATGCCTCCCGGAGGTTCATCATGTAGGCCCCCCTCTCATTGAAGAGCCTTTTCTTGGCCTCCACGGCTTGCTCTCGCTTTTCGCGCCATGCGTCTATGTCCTCTTTGTTATCGCGAGGACGGCGGGCGTTTAAGCCCGAAATGAGAATGGCGTACGCTTGGGCCGTGTCAGGGCTTATCGGAAAGGTGGTTTCAAAAACAGTCGAAAGCCTGATGATTTTTGCTACAATTCCCAAATCTACCGGAACGCTTGCGGGAACTACTCCTGCGGTCGCCATGCCATTCGCATCAATAGCTCTATCCGCGAGAGGCCATTTCGTCTTGAGGGCCCCCGCCTCACCCATGGGACTGAGAACAACTGATTTTTCATCCGCTCCCTTTCCAGAACGTACGGTTGTCGGGTATAAGCCGAACAACGTTGTTGGCTGAACTATCTGAAGGCCATGCACCCAGCTGTCCCGGTTCTCGCCTCGCGTTTGCGCCCGAGGCAGTTGGCAAAGTCCCTTGTAGGTGTCCCTCTATAACTCTTCTCTGTGCCTGTGCCACCCTTGTCGGAGGCACCATTTCGTGGGACATGCCTTCACCTCCCCTGGAGGGTTATGGCATCTAAAGTATTTAAAAGTATGTCAAAGTATGACTAGACGGGAGACGAAGTCGGGTCGGCGCATTTTCCACTATCTACCCAAATTTGGGGGGGTCTTTGACGGATTAGGGAAGAAAAGCGGGGATTCGTGGCTTGGGAACGACAGCAATATTCCGGTGCCGTGGTTTTGTAGGGAGAGCCGGCATCAGAAAGATATTTAAATTGTGGATGCCAAAAGGACTTTCCGTCGTAGTTACTGGTTTTAACTCGATGACCAAATGGAGAGGTGTTTGAGATGGCGAAGGCATACGTGAAATTCGAAACTCCGAAGGACGTGGCCGAGAGGGCCTACGAGGCAGTCAAGATTGCCAAGGATACCGGCAGGATTAGGAAGGGAACGAACGAGGCAACGAAGGCGATTGAGAGGGGCAACGCCCAGCTCGTCGTAATTGCCGAGGATGTCGAACCCGAGGAAGTCGTCATGCACCTCCCGGAGATATGCGAGGAGAAGAAAGCCCCGTACGTTTACGTGCCGCTCAAGCTCGACCTCGGGAAGTCCGCGGGCCTGCAGGTTCCATGCGCGGCGATTGCGATTGAGAAGGCGGGCAACTCCGCCGAGGTAATCGCCGACATATTGAAGAGGCTCGGCAGGAAGGGCAAGGCCGACGAGAAGCCGGCCGAGGGGGCAAAGCCCGAGGGCCATGAAGAGGCCCATGCGGAAAAGAAGCCCAAGAAGAAGCCGAAGAAGGCAAAGCCCGAGGGCGAGGGGAAGCCGGCAGAGTGAAAGGGGCGAATGGCGGATAGAGGGATGATTTCATGGTCGAACCTTCAACAGCCGAGATTGTCGAGGTGACCGGGAAAACGGGCATCTACGGCGAGATATATCAGGTCATGTGCAAGATTCTCGACGGCAAGGACAGGGGCAGGGTCATCCGCAGGAACATCAAGGGACCGGCCAGGAAGGGAGACAAGGTCATACTCCTTGAAACGGAGAGGGAAGCCAAAGTCATCAGACCCAAATAAGCTAAAATGGTGTGTTCATGAAGTGCACTTTCTGCGAGTCAGAAATATCCAAAGGGACGGGCATGATATTCGTCAAGAGGGACGGCAGCCTAGAGTACTTCTGCTCGACCAAGTGCAGGAAGAACACGCACAAGCTCAAGAGAAACCCCCGCTACTTCAAGTGGACCGAGAAGGGCCAGAGGGTCCGCGAGAAGGAGATGAAGCTCGAGCAGACCGAGCTTGAGAAAAAGAAGGCGGGCAAGCAGGCGAAGTAAGTCTCTATTTCTTTTTCGGATTTTTCAAACTACGGGGTTTAAATACCACCTCGACCATAATATTTTAACTATTCTTACTAGAGGGGGTGGGAACGATGCAAACGCAGATGCCTAAACAGAGAAAAGGAGTGCAAGCCGCGGGGCTTTTTTCGATACACGAAAAGAGACAAGAAATAAAACGCGAGGGGCATCATCTGATGACGGCTGGTGGAGCGGAATATGTTGTATATTTTGAAAAGGGCAAACCAGTCGAAGTATTTGATATTGTTAGAAGT
>JAPLWU010000044.1 GCA_026396425.1 Microcaldota archaeon
AGGGGACAAGAGCATGCGCGAGGAGCTCGAAAGAGCTTACAACCTCTGCTCCGACCTGGGCCTGGTTGCCAAAACCCTCTTCACGAATCCAGGCGAAATAGCCAATTTCAAGGTCAAGCTCTTCAGCCCAATCAGGCCCGCCCTGGCAGAGCGCCTCCCAACTGCCGAGGAAATAATAAAAAAAATCGGAAAATGCAGCGTCGAGGCGAAATACGACGGCTTCAGGTGCCAGGTGCACAAGAAAGGTGGCCAGATTGAACTATTTTCGCGCAAACTCGAGCGCACTACGCGCATGTTCCCAGAAATAGTCGAAGCTGCGAAACAGCTCAAGGCAACCGACCTCATACTCGAGGGAGAGGCGCTCGCCTACAGCGAGTCGACCGGCCAGTATTACTCCTTCCAATTCACGATACAGAGGAAGAGGAAGCACGGAATCGACGCGATGGCCGAGCAGTTCCCGCTCAGGCTTTTCGCCTTCGACCTGCTCTACGCAGACGGGGAGGATTACACGCGTAAACCCTATTCCGAGAGGAGGAAGGCGCTCGCCGGGATAGTAGGGAAAAAAGGCGGGGTCATCCAGCTCTCCGACGCAATCATTACGGACAAAGCCAAGGAGCTCGAGAACTATTTCAACGATTCCGTTTCGAAAGGTCTCGAGGGGATAATCGCCAAGGATTTGAATTCCCCATACGTGGCCGGCGCGCGGAAATTCGCGTGGATTAAATTGAAGCGCTCGTACCAGGGGGAATTGGCAGATACGGTCGATGTCGTGATAGTGGGCTATTACTTGGGAAAAGGCAAGCGGGCGGAATTCGAGTTCGGCGGGCTCCTCTGCGCAGTCTACGATTCCGACGAAGACCGCTTCAAAACTATTGCTCGCATCGGCTCGGGCTTCTCCGAGGAGCAGATGAAGAATTTGCAGGAACTCCTCTCCAAGACAAAAACCGGCGTAAGGCCCCCCCGCCTCGACTCGAAAGTCACCCCGGACTTCTGGGTCGAGCCAAAATTCGTGATTACGGTTTCAGCCGATGAAATCACGCGCTCGCCCATGCACACGTGCGGCATGAGCGGCAATACGGGTTATGCTTTGCGCTTCCCGCGCATGGTGGGCGATATACGGACGGACAAGAGCCCGGAGGACGCCACCACTGTTTCTGAAATCCTCCAAATGTTCGACATGCAGAAGAAAACTAGTTTGGAATAGCTAGGCCGATTTCGCGGCTCTCTTTGCCGTCGGCTCAGAACTCATTCTATTCAGCGGGCATCCAGGAGAGCATCTCTGGCATATGTGGATGCAGGTAATCTCGTTGGAGCGCGTGGCCCTCGAAATGCGTTGATATTTAAATATCGTTAGTCAAAATAAATAGCAGTGATCCTATGGTCCAAAGGCAAATATTCACGGCCCAGAGGCAGATACGCGCCATTAACGCCGGAAACAGAAAGCTTATCCTCCACACTGGAAAAGACGAAATCCTGACAAATTTGACCGTAAGGCGTTTTATAGCCGAATCGCGAGGGAATCTAGCCCAGTTCATGCTTCTTATGAGATCCCAGGGGTATAAACGTGAAGACATAACGCGCGCTCTCGAGATGTGCGTCGAAAAGTCGTATACCCACAAAACCGGAATGGAGGGCTCGAAAACCGAGAAAAAAGGACTGGCGTTCCAAGGGAGAGCCTTCGAAATACTGCCTCCGGACAGACTCAAGGAAAAATGGCCGGAAGTTGACTACGATTATCTGAGGTTTTTCGCCGAAAAGTGCAGATGGGACCCCAAAACCATTGAACGCGAGTTTGCAGGCAGGTCCGGCTGTTAATCGCGCCAAATCCATGGGCCTGAGAAGCAGAAAAAATAGCGATGGGCCCGGGGAGAGTTCCGTCCCCAGAGAAGGGGCTTCGCCCCTTTCTAAACCCAATAAGTTTGGGTTTTCTTTTGGGGTTCAGTCAGACCTTTTCTTTCGCAAAGAAAAGGGATGGCTTTTTGGACTCCCGACCTACAGCTGTCCTAGACACGATTTGTGCTAGAGCGTGTCGTATAAGACTGCCGCTCTAACCAGGCTGAGCTACGGGCCCATCTGCGAGTAGTTAGGCAATCAAATATTAAAAAGTGTTCGCTAGTTCAGGCGGTTTCCCGCTTACGCCGTCTAACGGCAAGCACGTTGTAGATGTCGAAATCAAGCCCTCCCTTCTTCTCGAGCTCGCCAACAAGGCATCCCACAACCATTCTCCTTATTTCAAGGTATTTCTCCCGCCCAACCTCAACATTCCCGACGGCATAGCTCTTGCTTTTCGCATTGAAGCAGAACATGCAGTTGCTCAGGTTCTCGCAGTTGTGGCAGAACATGGAATCCGTGCAGTTTATCGCGCTGTCCATCTCGAAGCACCGCTCGACCTTCACGCAGTTGTAGCAGTGAATCGAGAACCCCGACTTGGTCGTTCTGTAGGCGCCGAAAAGGCATTCGGAATCCATAATCGAGAAGACGCGGGCGCAGTTCTTCGAGGTGAACGGGTCGAACGAGTCGCGCACGTTTATGCAGTCGAGGTAAACCGCCGTGTTCTTCACATCCAGGTTCCTGCCCTCTACGAAAGTAGGGACGAAGTAGGCGAAGTTCTTCAGCTCTCCGGCAATTGACGCGAGTGTTGCATCCTCGCCCATCCTGCCCGCCATTTTTTGCGAAGCCCTCTCGCTCTCTTCAATCGAAACCGCCCTTTCCACTGGAATTTTCCTGAAAAATCCGTAATCCGGAAGGTAAACGCTTCCGCTTCCGATGGCGGATTTGACCACTCCTCCCGAAGGCACTCTTCTTTTCAGCCAATCATCGTATTTTGCAAGCGGTTCGAGCTGCTTTCCGAACAGGAGTTTTGTGGTTATCCCAAATGCCTCTTCGAGCTTGTCAGCCATCTACACCGCCCCCTTCTCCGCAATCTCGAAAATCGACGGAAATCTCTTTTTCCTTGAGAGTTCTTCGGCAACCTCGGACAGCAGCTTCTTCTTCAGCGCAAAGTATTTTTCGCGGGGAAGCTGCACGTTGCCTATCATGCAATGTTTTGAGGCCTGGTTGAAGCAGAAAATCCCGTCCGTGCAGCCTCGGCAGTTGAAGGAGAAATACATGTCATTGCAGCTTTTCGAGAGGTAAGTTTCGAAGCAGCGATGCGAGAAGAATATCACCTGCGAGCGCATGGAGAAGCCTATCTCGCCCCCAAGCTGGCAGCCGAAGACGTTTTCGGACTCGCGCACGCCGTTGGAGTATGCAACGCGGTTTGATGCAATCACATTATAGGATGACAAAATATCCACACCATCGTTGCAGGCGTCGCTCTGCTCGACATTCATCGAAATCCCGAGGTTCTTGCTGCCGCAGTAATGCATTTTTTCCCCAAGCGCCTCAAGCAGCGTGTTGATGTCCTTCATCTCGTTTATGTTCAGCCCAAACTTCGCGTTCTGCAGCTCCTCAAGGCTTGCGAATCTTGCCCCTTCGTCATAGTAGGGCCTTGATAGGTAAACTGGGTTTCCGGATATTGAGGATTTTGCCCGTGAGGGTTGGTCAACCATCCCATTGAGGTAATCCCCGAACTCCGCCAAGCGGCCAATTTCTTTTCCGAACAGAATCCTGCTGGTAGTCACGAATGCATTTTCAAGCTCCATACTGACCCCCCAAGTTTTCCTTTTGATTAATAGTTTGGCTTAACTTATATATAAAAATTAGCAATAAAAATTTTATCAAAAAACCATAAAGTTAATAAATTATAGATTAAAATTAAAATTATGGGATTGGACAAGAAGGACAGGGAGATACTCTACCAGCTTGACCTCGATGCGAGGCAGGCCAATTCGCGGATAGCAAAAAAGGTGAGGGCAAGCAAGGAGGTCGTCGGCTACAGGATAAAGCGCATGATTGACGAGGGAATCATCCAGGGCTTCTACGTCCTGGTCGACATGACAAAGCTCGGCTACCTGAACGCAAGGATATTCATAAAGATGAGGAACGTCGGCCCGCGGGACGAGGCCGCGGCCATCGGCCATTTTGATGCAGACCCGCGCTGCTGGTGGGTGAACAGCGTTAGCGGCTCATTCATGGATATGGGAATCGCTTTTTGGGTGAAGGACTTAAATGATTTCCACAAGTTTAAGGAAGGTCTGCTCGACAGGTTCGGGGGAAACATGGAGTTCTACAGGGAATCGTTCTACTCGAGAATACACTTCTGGCGCAGGAACTACCTTTCATCAAAGCAGCAGGCCACCAAATATGATTTGATACCGGCGAACAGCACCCCAATCGAGTTTGACAAATACGACATCAGGCTGCTTTCAACTCTTTCCGCAAATGCGCGAATTCCCCTTGTGGAGCTTGCGGGGAAAGTCGGGCTCAGCATAACCGCCACAAGGCACAGGCTGGAAAATCTCAAGAAGAAAAAGGTCATACTCGGCTTCAGGCCGAAGATAAATCTCGCAAAAATCGGCCACTACTGGTACAAGGTCGAATTCCGGCTCGATGACAATCGCGCGAAGCAGAAAATGCTTTCCTACTTCGCCTCGCATCCCAGCATAGTGTATGCCTATGAGGGCATAGGCGGGGGGATGGGGGGCGGGACGGAACTCGAGATGGAGATGGAAGTTGAGAGCCACGAGAAGTTCAGGCAGGTTGTTGATGAAATACGCGTGAAGTTCAAGGAAGCGATAAGGACATACAACTATTACCTCTGGTCAACCGAGCACAAGATAGTCTTCTTCCCGCCGGAGGAATTCTTCAAGGGCAGATGAGAGAAGCCACGGGCTCCCGCTATGTTTATTATGTTTTTGAGTCTCTGTTTATCACATGGATTTAGGGGCAGGTCTGAGGAGGGCGCTCGCAAAGATTACGGGGGCGGCGCTCATAGACGAGAAGGCCGTGAAAGAATTAGTCAAAGAACTGCAACGCGTTCTCATCTCAGGCGACGTGAATGTAAAACTCGTTTTCGAACTTTCGAAGCGCATCGAACAGAAGGCGCTGGAGCAGAAGCAGCTCAAGGGAATCTCGGTCAGGGAGCACGTCGTCAAAGTGGTTTACGACGAGCTGGTCGCGCTAATGGGCGAGCAGCACGCCCCTAAACTGGAGAAGCAGAAGATACTGCTGTTGGG
>JAPLWU010000103.1 GCA_026396425.1 Microcaldota archaeon
GGAAAACAGGTGAAGGAGGGATTGGCAGGCGTTACCGCGGAGCAGCTCGCAAATCTTGCAATTGCCTACGAGCCGAGGTGGGCAATCGGCGAGGGGAAAACCCCGCCAGCTCCGGAAGATGCCCAAAAGGTTCACGCTTACATAAGAAAAATCCTTAGGCGCATGTTCGGCAAGGACGGCAAGCCGGTCCGCATCCAATACGGCGGAAATGCCAACCCGGAAAACATAGGCGGGTTCATGGCCCAGCCCGACATAAACGGAGCATTGGTGGGAGGCGCCTCGCTCAAGGCCGATGCATTCGCGGCAATTGTGCGGGGCGCAAGAGTTTGAAAAGTTTGAAGTGACCAAAATGGAATTCATTTTTCCGAGCTGGAACAAAATAGACGAAATGTGCAAAAAACTTGCGCGCGAAATCCGTTCGTCCGGCTTCGAACCCGACTTCATAGTCGGCGTTTCGAGGGGCGGATGGGTGCCTGCCCGCCTCCTTTCCGACTACCTCGAAAATCCAAGACTCGCCAACATCGGCATAGTCTTCTACAAATCGGCCGGGAAAACCATGGGCAAGCCCAAGCTCACGCAGCGCCTTGACTGCTCGCCAAAAGGAAAGAAAGTCCTGATTGTCGACGACGTTTCCGATACGGGAGGCAGCCTGATGCTCGTCAGGAAAATGATAAAGGAGAGGGGGGCGAAAGACGTCAGAATAGCCACCCTGCACTACAAGCCCCACTCAAAGCTCAAGCCCGAATACTTCATCGTGCGGACTTCCGCGTGGGTAGTCTACCCGTGGGAGAGGAACGAATTCAGGAAGCAGATGCAAAAGGAGAGGGCGTCCACTTCGGCCCGTTAATCCAATTCTGCCAGTTAAATCTCAGCCAGTTAACTTCGGCAGGTTAATCCAGCCAGTTAATACGGCTACCGCTCGGTGAGATAGCTGTACAGACCGAAACCGAAAGCACCGATTGAAGCCGCAAGCATCGCGCCGTTTGGAATCCAGGCGAATCCCTGCGCCCCGCCCCATACCGAAGCGGCGAACGTGACCGCCGACCCGAGCAGCAGGCCCATCGTCTGGTTGTTCATGCAAAGTCAATGTGCTACCTTTTATAAATACGTTTCCAATAGCTAATTCGGTCACATACCCACGCCCGAAACAGTATTGGGCTCGTGGACGACGTGACAAACCACGCCGAGGGCGTCGCATACCCACGCCCGACGGGGCTGGCATAGTGGCGCGGAATAAAACCACGCCGAGGGCGTGGATATGTGGTGAATATGGTCGATTTCCTTTTCGAGGTTTCGTCCGAGGCGGGCCTCAAAGTGGGCGGAATATACACTGTTCTCAGAAGCAAGAGCGAGGTCGTGCACAAGAAATTCGGAGACAATTACCTACTCATAGGCTACTACGAGCCGAGGTGCGAGGAGTCGGATTTCGAATATGCGCAGCCCCCCGAGGATTTCGTCCAGGTTTTCAGGGACATGGGCTACCGGGGAATCGTCTGCAGGTACGGCCACTGGCTCAAGGGCGACAACTCGAACATAATAATGATTGACGCCTCCCGCTTCTGCGACCGGCTCGTGACCTACACCTGCAACGGCGCGAACGTGACCGACAGGCAGATAAACAAAATCAAAGCCTTCATGTGGGAAAAATACAAGGTCGACTCGCTTTACGCTGACGATTTCTACGACAAGCACGTCCCATGGGCCTACGCGACCGGAAAACTAATAGAGCAGATAATGGCGCTCCCGCGGTTCAAGGGAAAGAAGGTCATCGCGCATTTCCACGAGTGGATTGCCGGGGCGGGCCTCCTCTATCTGCACGACAGGAAAGTCCCGGTTGGCAAGGTTTTCACGACACACGCAACCACTCTCGGCCGCTCAATCTACATGGCCGGCAGGAACACGCTCCAGGAGGCATACAACGCAAAGGGGAGCCTCATCGACCAGTCCGAGGCGCAGAAGTTCGGCGTGCAGGCAAAGCATACGCTCGAGGTTGCCAGCGCCCGCTACGCAGACGCTTTCACGACCGTGAGCGAGACCGTTTCGGTCGAGTGCGAGTACATCCTCGGAAAGAAGCCCGACGTCATAACCCTCAACGGCTTCAACTTCGATTATTTCGAGAGGAAGAACAAGACCGACAAGCTGGCAAAATACGTAAGGGCCGAGATGCTCCAGTTCCTCGAGTCGTATTTCTCTCCGTATTACAAGCTCAGCTACGAGAACCCGCTCGTTGTCTGCATTGCCGCGAGATATGAATTCATAAACAAGGGCTTCGACGTCTTCATAAACGCCCTCGGCAAGCTCAACAGGCGCATAAAAGGAAGCAAGCGCCCGGTCTTCGCCCTGATTCTCACGCAATCCGACGTGCGCGGGCCGAAGCCCGAAATCATCAGCAACTACCTCATCCTAGACAAGGTCGAGGAGGTGCTCAACGGGGTGAACGCCCCGGCCGGCACGATAGAGAAGAGGCTCAAGGGAATCGACAGGGAACTCGCCGGCGACATAAAAGCCATGATAAAGAGCTTCAAGAAAATCGGCACCAACCCGCCCATCTCGTGCTTCCAGCTCAACTACCCGGAGGAGAACGACAGCATAATAAGGGCCTGCATTGAAAACGGCCTTGCGAACTCGCCCGAAGACACGGTGAAAGTCGTGTTCTACCCCAACTTCGTAAGCCCGACCGACGGCCTGCTTGCCATGAGCTACTACGACTTCCTCGGAGGACCGGATGTGGGCGTCTTCCCGTCAAGATACGAGCCGTATGGCCTTACCCCGGTGGAAGCAGCCGCAAAGAACAACATCTCGATAACTTCGGACACGACCGGCTTTGGGAGGTTCGTAATGGACAAGGTGGACAAGAACAGCGGCATGACCGTAATCAAGATGCTCACCGCCTCGTTCGAGGCCTCGACCGACGAGCTCGCCAACGAGCTCGAGCGCGTCTACAGGCTTACTCCGGAGCAGCTCAGCCAGCTCAAGGAAAACGCCTTCAACAAGATGAAAATCGTGGACTGGTCCGAGATGATAAAGTACTACTACCAGGCCTACGAAATGGCAATAAAGAAATCGACGGGATAGAATGGGCGCATACGAAAAGCTTCCCTACATCTTCTACACGCTCCTGCTTTTCCTCATGCTCGCGGCGATAATACTCACTCCCTACCTCCTCTCGCAGCCCCAGCAGGCAAGCCTCGGAAAAACCCTGTTCCACCTTTTCTCGCCCACCTGCCACCAGCTCCCCTCGCGCTCGCTCTTCATATTCGAGAGGCAGATGCCCGTTTGTTCCAGATGCTTCAGCTTTTATGCGGGCATGTTCATCGGCGCGCTCGCCTTCCCGTTCGTGCGAAAGGGAAAGCCCGAATCAACAGAGCTCCCGCCGCTCATCTTCCTGATACTCGCCATGATTCCAATGGGCCTCGACGGCGGGCTGCAGCTGATTGGCTTGTGGGAGAGCACGAACGAGCTTCGCATTTTGACAGGGCTCATCCTAGGGCCAGTGGTCTCCTTTTTCCTAATCCCGCTCATCAACGATTTGGCTTTCCGATTGTTCCCGTCCCTGCGGGCCTAATCCCGGCGAGTCTTCTTTCCCCTAACCTAAACTCCGAACCAGCCGAGAAGCATTCCCGCGCCTAACAGAATCATGAGCACGCCAATCGCAAGCTTCATGTATTTCCTCTTCTTCAGCCTCTCCTCCTCGAGTTCGTCCGCTCCGTATCCGCGATAGAATACCACGAGTATGGCAACGAGCGGCAGCACGAAAAATAAGTTGTAGAGCAGCAGATAGCTGGCCGCCTTGGCGAGCGGGGCCCAGCCGAGCATCGCTATGACCGCGAGATAAACCCCGCCGGTGCAGGGCAATTCAACCGCAGCCACGAGAATCCCGAGCACAACGGCGGCTGGAAGCGTGGCCTTCATGATATACTCCTGAATCGTCTCGCTCCTCGATTTCGGTATCTCGAGGCTGAACCACTTCCCGTAGAAGAAGTAGTCCTTCAAGTTGACAATCCCGCCTGCTATCGCCAAAACCGCAGCCACCCTGTAAACGAGGAGGCTGAGCGAGAGCGACTGCACGAAAGTCAGCAGGCTCATGCCCGCCGTGAAGTAGGCCACGTATACGGCGGCAATGTAAACCATTCCCATCCTGAGCATCCTACTCCTCCCGCCAATCGAGCTGAGGTAAGTGAGCATGAAAATCAGGACTGCAAACGCGCAGGGATTTATGGAATCGACAAGCGCGGCGAGAATTATGAGCGGAATCGTGGGCTCGATATTCACGAAATCTATCTCGACATCGGCAATCTCCTTCGCGTCAGGGCATCCCTCCGCAATGCACCCGGTTATCGCCGGTTCGAGTTGCTCCCTTATCGCTTTATCGCCAAGAAGGCTCGTATTCCCAATAAACATCATCGGCGTTGGTATTCTCTCGCTGCAATTCACCCCATAAGCGAGGCAGAATTTTCTCGCCAGAACCTGGTTATCCTGGTTGTAAAGTATCTCGAGCTTATCCATCTTCAGGCATTCGGAGTATTTTTTCTCCAGGCCTATCACGTGCTGCTCGACAGCCGCGCAGTGTATGCAACCCTGCGAGTAAATGTAATACGCCCTCGCCTCATTCGGGCATTCGGCATAGGCGGCCGAAACAACCAACAGGCAAAACAAAACAAAAGCGCCAACCCGGTTCATCTCATTTCCCCCTCG
>JAPLWU010000130.1 GCA_026396425.1 Microcaldota archaeon
CCCGTTGATTACGTCGCCCGGCTGGTCCATCCTGGCTATCTCGTCGAATTTGGCCCTCAGCTGTTCGAACATGTTCCCTCGCTTTAACTTCTCGAACCACGTTTTTAAACATTGCCCCTGAAATCAAATCATGAAGATGGCGCATGCTTTTGGCACGAGGGCCTGCGCAATCAAGATGGCCCCGCTCATCCGTGAGTCCAAGAGGCGCGGGCACGAGACTCTCGTCTTATGGAGCGGCCAGCATTACTCCCCCAACCTCTACTCGGACCTTTTCGGCGACCTTGAGCTCCCCCGCCCGGACTACGACATGGGCGCGAAAGGGACAACCATCGAAATGGGCAGCGAAATCATGCGGAAAACCGAGGAAATCTGCAGGAAGGAAAAGCCCGACATAGTGCTCGTGCACGGCGACACCTTCAGCGCGATGTTCTTCGCGCTCGGCGCGGCCCTCTCGCTCGTTCCGGTGGGCCACGTGGAGGCCGGTCTCCGCACGGACTCGTGGGAGCCGTTCCCCGAGCAGATATGCACCCGCGCCGCCGATGCGTGCTCCTCGCTGTACTTCGCCCCCACCAAGGCAAACGCGCTCGGCCTCGCGGCAGAGGGCTACCCGAAGGAGCGCATATTCGCGGTCGGCAACACGGTGGTCGACGCAATCCGCGAGCACTCCGAGCTTGCGAGGGCCAAGAGCAGGATACTCGAAAAGCTCAATCTGCGCAAGCCGTTAATCTTCTGGTCGTGCCACAGGAAGGAGAACTTCATCCACCCGGACCGCATGCGCGGCATATTCGAATCCCTTCTCGAGCTGAAAAGCTGCGACATTTTCTGTTCGGTGCTCCCGAGCACGCAGCAGATTGCGGAAGAGATGGGCTTCGCCCGAAGGCTCGAGCGCGCCCCGCATATAAGGTGGCTTCCCTCGCTCCCGAAATACACCGACTCGCTGAGAATCCTCATGGAGAGCGACCTCTGCCTCACGGATTCGGGAGGGCTGGAGGAGGAGTGCATCTCGCTGAGGGTTCCGTGCCTCACCCTGCGCTACGTGACCGACAGGCCCGAGACGGTCGAGGCGGGCGCGAACAAATGCATCGGCTTCAGGAAATCCGACATCGTACGCGAAGTGAAGCGCGTCATGGAAAACAAGCGACTCGCAGAAAGGATGCGCCGCGCAAAGAATCCGTACGGGGACGGAAAAGCCAGCTCCCGCATCATGCGCATAATAGAAAAATTCCGCGGGAAAATGGACAGGTGGGAAACAAAAACGAGGAAAATTTCCTGAGGAAGACTTCCGCTAATCCCGCCGCATTCCCGGCTTTTTTTCGTCGTAAAAACAAAGCTTCATATACCCTGGTTTCCAACATACGAGTCCATAAAAGTCAGTCAAAAATCGAGACTATCAAGTACAGAAACTCAAGTCCAGACATCAATCCGGGCGACCAGAGGTAAGCGAAATGATTTTCGGAGCGCGAAGGGGCAATAGGGCGAAAATAAAGAAGGACGGCTTCCTGTTCAAGACAATACTCTCCATGGCCGGCACTTTCTTCTACGTTGCTCTCACCTACATCTACAACATGGCAATGGTGAGGCTGCTTCCGGCCCCGGACTACGGGAGCCTCTCCATCATAGTCGCGCTGATTTCGGTCATCATCCTGCCTTTCAACACGATACAGGGCCTCATCGCGCGCGAGGTCGCGAGGCTTGAGAAGCACGGCCGGCACGGCGTGGTTTCCGCCATGGTGAAGAAGTATTTCAAGAAGACCTTCTTCCTCTCCTTCCTCCTCTCGCTTGTGGTGGTCCTCGGCATATTCCTCATTTACAGGACCCCGGACACGTTCATGCTCTCGCTCATAGTGGCGTGCTTCTCAATACCGTTCACATACGC
>JAPLWU010000061.1 GCA_026396425.1 Microcaldota archaeon
GCTTTTGCAACCCATTCGTCAGCGTCAGATTCACTTTCGCGGCTTTCAGATAGAACGTCTTGCAGGTTATTCCCGGGCTGAATGTGCAAATCTCAGGCGGTCTCACATTGAACACGCCGAGATACAGCAGGGCGGCGAGAACTATCACGATGACTAGGATAGCCCAACCGTAAGTCATCAGGTATTCCATTGCCGCTTGTCCTTTTCTAAATTCCATTCTAAATCACCTCAAACCCATATCCCGTATCATCCATGCAGGCAACACACAACTCATACCACGAACTCATACTATAGCTCCCGCTCGGATGAAATTAAAACAAAAAGAAAAAAGTGGAGAGCCTATGCCGAAATGAAGTAGCCCGTTCCGCAGATGATTCTCGGCATGGTGACTCCCTCGGCGGTGAAGTAGTAGCTTATACACACTTTCCCGCTGTATCCGGCTCCTGCTGGCAACTCGGCTGCGGTGTATGGTGTGCCAACTCCATTTCTGCAATCCACGGCGGGTACGATTGCATCCCCACCCACACCCACGGCTAGAACTGGGGCAAAAGCGGGACTCCAAGTCATCGCACCAACATCCGACTGCTGCGTGCAAGTTGCATTAGTAATAGTAATTGGCTTTTGCAACCCATTCGTCAGCGTCAGATTCACTTTCGCGGCTTTCAGATAGAACGTCTTGCAGGTTATTCCCGGGCTGAATGTGCAAATCTCAGGCGGTCTCACATTGAACACGCCGAGATACAACAGAGCAGCCAGCACTATAACGATGACCAGGATAGCCCAACCGTAAGTCATCAGGTATTCCATGGCCGCTTGTCCTTTTCTAAATTCCATTCTAAATCACCTCATCTCCTAACATTATTTGACGGTCACCACTGCAACTCTTACCATTCGGTTGTTTATAAATCTTTCCCCTGCCAAGGGGCAAACTACGAATGAAAACCGCAAAACACGCCTTATAGCTAAAAAATCAGTTAACTCTCCCCTGGATGTTGGCGACCGCGGTGTGCGGCATGGGCACCCCTCCCTCGAACGTGTACCGGAGGTATGCAAGCCCCTTGTAGTAGTCCCCCCTGTCGGCGCTTGCGTCCCCATCATACTTGTAGCAAACGCCGTCGAACTCGAACTTGTCCTGCGGCAGCACCGTAATGCTTATCGGGGACACGCCCCTGGCCGGAATTCCCGTTGCCGGGTTGACCTGCTCCGCGGAGCAAAGGTAACCGCTTACCACGATTTCCCTTGGGAAAGAGTTGACGGCGCTCACATGGACGTTCACGTTGCCACCGTTCTCGTAAAGCCTCGAGGAGGAGCAGAGGATTCCGGACTCGAAGACGCAAATCTCCGGCATGCTCCCGAATCCGAGCGAGTTGAAGATTCCGAGGTAGGCGAGCATGCTCACTACGACTATTATTATTATCGCAACCCAGCCGTAAGTGACGAGCGCCTCGCCCGAGCTCTGTCCCTTCAATTTCTCAACCGCTAGGGGGATTGCAAAATGGTTTATAAAAGGTTTGCGGCTATGAGAACCAAGGATGCGTGCCACACTCGCAATCCAAACCCAGCTTGCACATCAGGATGTCCCCGTACGTATGGCACATTACGCAGCTCGGGCACTTGGCTTTCTTCTCGCATTTTGCAGTTACCCAGCACCCTCCTATAGTGCATTCGTCATCAATGCACGTATCTACAGTGATTGTCCTCGTTACCTTGCAGACTTCGTTTGACCTGCATGCTGGGCTGCATTGCGGAAGCGGGTTGCATATAGGGGGGTTCTTGCAGCAGCCCTGGCACTTCGCGTAGTTGCACACGCATGCCCTGCAGGTCGGTGCCTCATTGCAGCCGCACTTGCACGAGGCAGGGCACGGCGTCGGAGGTTGCACCGGGGTTTGTACGTTTGCGAGTATTACATGCGAGAAGTCGGACCCGCTCGATGCCTTGTGGTATTGCACGTAGACGAGGCCCGTGTAGCCCTCGCCCTGCGAGAGCGTGTCAGTGTCCTTTCCGTCCGGCTTGTAGCAGTCTACCTTCATTTCGAAATTCGTGCCGTCCTCGACGGTGCTCGGATAAACGGAATCCGCGGGGTTCTCCCACCCCCTGTCGACCGTGGAACCGAACCCCAAGGCCCACATGTTCTTCGGAAGCCCCGTCGCCGGATTAACCGGCTCGGAAGAGCACATCACTCCGGTTATCACAATGGTGTCTCCCTCCTCGTTCACTCCGGTTAGTTCGAGCTTGCTCCCCTGCGGGAGAAGCGGGCTCCCCCCGCAGTCCATCCCCTGCTGGAACATGCAGACTTCAGGGGGACTCCCAAGAATCCTGAATATGCCGAGGTAATTTAGGCCGGCGAGGGCAATCACTATGACCAGTAATGCCACTGCGTAGTTCATGAGATACTCGACGGATATCTGGGCCTTCCTCGCCATGCTAACCCATGGCGCGAGTGGTTTATAAAAAGCTTTACTTTTTTTTGTTTCGCGCATCGGCTTGCGGCCCAAAAGTTTTATCCTCTCATCCCATTCCGGCGAAAAACATGTTGAGCACGAGGATGGCGGTGATGAAAACCAGCAGGCTCACGACGAAAAATATCGGCGCATACCTCACCCCGTTCTTCTTCGAGCCGGTCTGAATCGTGGCGATTATGAAAGACGCTATCACCGAGGTTATTGCGACCGAAACAACCGCGAACACGAGGAACTGGTCCGCCCCGATTCCAGGCGAAGTGGGAACAACGAGCGTCTTGCCCTTCATTGCCTCAACGTTGGGCATCTGGGCCCAAATCCCCTCGAGGACTGAAACGAGCTTGTAGGACACGGCATACATGAACGGCGCGCCCAGCACCGATGCGAACACGATGAATATGACATACATGAGCAGCCCCGCCCTTATCTCCTTCCTGAGCAGCTGTATGTTGCGCACGTCGGCTGCCGTATTCTCGAGAATTTCGGCCATCTCGCCGCCGGACTGGAGCCCCTGCTTTATGAGGCTCACCGACCTCTTGAGTATGCGCGACTCGAAGCGCGACGCGAGCTCGTCGAGCGTCTTTGCGAACGGCTCGCCCCCGAAAGTCCTTTTCGCCACGACTTCAATCTCATTCGACAACATGCCGAACTCCGGCCGCGCGGCGTGCCACATGGCCTGGTCGATTGGCATGCCCGCCCTCACGTTGGCTGCCGCGAGCTGGAGGAAATCGGGTAGAACCTCCTCGACCCGGTTCTTCCTCGCCTCAACGCGGAGCATGAGCATTGCGTAGGCCACGACCGGCAGGAATAGGAAGCTAGCAAGGGCGCAAAGGAGCACGAGCGAAATCCCGAGTTCAGTCTGCAGCCCCATGGCCATACCGGCCATGGCGAGGCCGCAGCAGGCGATGATGACGAAGCCCGAGAAGACATGGGGTTCCATGTCGACTCCCGCCTTTTCCAGCATCCCCCCGAGCCTGTCGAGGGTTGCCCTGGGCACGAGCCTTCCGACGATTTCGGTTATTCCTTTTGCGTCCATTCCAACCACTGAATCACTGAACAACCTCGGCGCGGTCGCAAAGCGTGGCACGAGGCCGGCATCGGAACTTCGTAGCCATCTTGAGCCAGCCACGTTTTGCGAGGAAGCCGCGGCTTCCCTCAAAGGACCATCGGAAACCTCCCAATTTGCCTGCGGGCAAATGGGCCCATTCGCGTCGCACGCGAATCTGGCGGCCTTTAGGCCGAGGTTGTTCACACGAAAAACATGGGCCTCGAGGATTCAATCATCGTGAGGAACACGTACTGGAGCGCCAGTTGCGCTATCGCGGCGAACAGCAGCAGCTCGCCGCCGACCTTTATGTTTACGAATGACAGCAGGACTATCAAAAGCGAAACCCCGAGCGACGGCATTATTATGCCCGTCATCATGTAGAACATGGCGAGCGGGTTGAGCTTCTGCCCGTAGGATTTGAGTTCGATTGCCTGCTCCCTCGATATCTGGTCGAGGACAATCTCCAGCGCGTTCGTGACGTCTGAGCCCGACCTTATGGAATTGGTCAGCTGTATTACCACCCTGTTGAAAGACGGGGAGGGGTTGACCTCGGCAATGTCGTGCATCGCGATGTCCATGCTCGAGCCGACGCCAATCTTCTCCACAATCCTGTTGAACTCCTTGCTCACTTCCCCGTAGTCCTGCGTTATGCTCGCCATGGCGTCGAAGAGGGGAACGCCGGCCTTGAGCTCGATGAGCATGTGCCTGCCCGCGAACACCAAATCCTTGTCAATCTCCTTCCTCCTCCTCATGGCCCTTACGCTAGGGTATTTTATGGCATAGAGAAAGCTCACGAAAAGAACTGCGGGCAGCAGGAGCAGGACGAATGCGGGCGTCGCGCCCGCGAAAGCGAAAAATATGAAAAGCACAAGGCTGATGCCGAGCGCTATTATCGCGGCGCTCATGGAGGCCTTTGCCACGAACTCGGCCGGCTCCTCGTCCATGTCGGCCTGCCTCAGCTCCTTGCGGAGGTCGGGGAATCTCGCCGCCACCGCGCTGAAGAACCTGCGCATTCTCGCTGCGAACTCGCCCTCCCTTCTTCTCCTCTTTTCAGCCATCAAATCCTGCTCCCGTTCCTTTCACAATCTTTTCGGGCACTAGCGCTTCTCCCCCCTGTATTTCTTGAGCTTCTCGAGCGGGTCCTCCTCTTCCTCGTCAGGCTCGGCCTTCCTCCCCCGCGCCATCCTCTCGATTGTCTCTTTCGCCGAGCTGAGCCCGCTCCTCATTTTCCTTTGCGCATCCGCTTCCTCCTCCGGAGCTTGAACCGCGGCCCCGCTTCCCGCAGGTTTTCTCTCGGGCGTTTTTTGCGCCTGCGGCTTTGGCTCGGGTTTTTGGGGTTCGGTTTTTTTCTCGGCTTTAGGGCCGGGCTTTTCCTGCTCGATTTTTTCTTTCTTTTCAATCGAAGGGCCGAGCGGAATGACTTCGGTTTTTTTCTGGGGCTGGACCTGTTTAGCGGGCTCGGTTTTTTTTATTTCAAACAGTTTCGCCATTTCTTTTATCCCCGTTTCTGGCTTTTTTATTTCAAACAGTTTAGGCATCTCTTTTTTCTCTTCTGGTTTTTTTGTTTCGAGCATTTTCGCGATTTCTTTTTTCTCTTCGGGTTTTTTTGCCTCGGCGGGTTTCGGGGGTTCCATCCCTTTAGCTTCTTTCTTCTCTTCCTTCCCCCTGCCCCCTCCGGTGAGAATCCACAGGAGCCCCTTTTTAGGCGTCTCCTTCGGGCTCCGCGAGATTATTTCGGAAACGGGCCTTCCCTCTTCTGCTCTGGGGGCCTCGGTCTTCTGCCCGTATAATTTCTCGACGTAATGCCGCTGGGCCGCAATCTTCTCGGCCTTCCGTATCTCGCTTACCGCCTCGCTGTAGGGCATGTCGGTGAATTCTGACGGTGAAACTCCGACCAGCTGTTTTTCTTCGTAGATTTTCTGCGGAATCGGCTCGGGGCTGGCGCTTGGCGCGCGCCTCTCGTAGTCCCTCGCCTGCCTTGCAAGTTCCGAAAAAGAAACCATGTCACAGCTCCATTGGCTTGTCCTCCTGCACGAGCTTCAGTATCTCGTTCGGGGACAGGTAGTAGAGCGCAACCGCGCTCCCGACGTCGTTGACATCGCGGATGCCCTGCTTGACCATCCACCTCAGCACGCCCGCCTTCTCTTTCACGTCCTGGTTGATTTCCTTCATCGACATCCCGGCGTAGAGCGTCAGCTTGTCGGAGAGCGAGCTCATCGTGTTGACCTCCTTCATCACGTCGGCCTTGAGGTCCCACCTGTAGAGCACGTTGGCATCGCCCGTCTTCATCACTTCCGCGAACTCGAGGGTCCTCCTTATCCCGAGTTTCCTGTGCCTGAACTGCACCACTATGCCGGAAAGGGATTCGAGCATGGGTTTCGGGATATTGATTGGCGGGTTGGTGACCCTCGACACGGTTTCATTCGCATTGTCCGCGTGAATCGTTGCGTATACTGAGTGGCCCGTGTGCATGGCCTCGAACAGAATCTCGGCCTCCCTTTGCCTCCTCACCTCGCCCACGACCATCCTGTCCGGCCTCTGCCTCAGCGCGTTCACGAGCAGGTCGAGCATCGTTATCTCGCCCTTGCCCTCGGCATTGGGCTCCCTCGTGCTCATGGCGACCCACTGCAGGAAAGCCGGAAGCGTGAGCTCGCGCGTATCTTCGATGCTGATGACGCGCTGGTTGGGCGGGAACAGGCAGGCGATTGCGTTCAGGAAGGAGGTTTTCCCGCTGCCAGTCCCTCCGGAGATGAGAAGGCTGAGCTCGTTCTGTATGCAGAGCCATATGAGGGCCGCAACGTCGGGCGAAACGCAGTTCACTTCAATCAGGTTCGGAATCGTCCACGGGTTCTTCGAGAACTTGCGAATCGTTATGGTGTTCCCGAACGACGAGACAGGGAACAGGGTTGCATTGACCCTGTCGCCGCTCGCAAGGTGGGCGTCCATGAGCGGCATGAGCACGTTGATTTGCTTTCCGATTTTTCTTCCAATCATGGCCGCATATTCGTAGATGTTCTCCTCCTTCTTTATGCGGATGTTGGTCTTGCACCAGCCGTGGACCTTGTGGAAGACCCACACCGGCTCCTGGGCGCTGTTGACTACGACTTCCTCGAGCATCTCGTCGTGCATTGGCGCCTCGAGCTCGCCCAATCCGAGAGTGTTCTGTATCAAATACGAAGTGAGGACTTTCTTGCTCTCCTCGGTCAGCGTGGGGAAGTGCTTGCCAAGGAGGCGCATGGCCTTATCCTCGAATTTCCTTTTCACGGTTGCGGCGAGCTTCGGGTCCACAATCTCGTTTATCCCCAATTTGACTTCCGTAATCAGCTCGCCCTTGAGCGTATTGAGCACAATCTTCGTTCCTTCGCCGAGCCCGGGAATCGTTATTTCGTAATGCGGGACGAAGTCCTTCTTCCGCAGCACCCTCACGTTTACCGGCATTCCCTCGGCGTCGAATGAATAGGCATCAATCTCGACCTCCTCTTCCTCCCCGCCGTTCTTTTTCGCCATCAATTTTCACCCGCATGAAACGTTTCAGCTTCACCTTTGGTTTTCGCTTCTTTTTTAGTTTTCCTTTCAATCCCGGATTTTCACAAAATCCCTTGCCCGCCTTGCTTCGCGGACGTCATTCCTTTCCATCCCGCCCATTTTTCCCTTTCCATCTCATCGCGAACTTTCCCATTGTTATTCCTTTCCGTTCTCGCTTCCTTTTTTAGTTTTTCTTTCCATCTCCAGCATTTTTTGTATCATGCCCTTGAGCTCCTCGCGCCTTTTCCTGAAGTCTGCTTCATCCCCTTTCGCAACTTCAACCTTCTCCTCGGCTTTCCTTACTTCCCCAGTCCCTCCGCCCGGCGGCTCGGACCTGAGGTTGAGGAGCGTTATCTCGCGCGCGAGCATCGACATCTGGCGCGAGAGCTTCCTGCCCTCGGCCTGCATCTCGCGTATGTTCCTTATGATTTCGTCGACCGTTTTCTTCTTCTCCTCGACGTTCTTGAAGTTGCTCGTGACCTCCCCGACCTGCGCGAGCTCCTGCTCGAGCTTGGCCCTTGCCGCGTCGATTCCCTCCGCGGTCTTCTCGTCGAGCTCGCCCATCTCGTCTATCTCGCGCTCGTACCTCTTCCTCACTTCCGCGAGCTTCTCGCCGTAGGCCTCTACTTCACCGGCTATCTCCTCCCTCGCGTCGTCGAGCTCGCCGAACCTGTCCTCCTGCTCCTCTATTATCGTAAGCACGGCGCCGGCCCTCTCCATCATCCCGTCTGTCTCGCCGCGCACCTTCTCGTCGAGCTTGCGCAGCTCGCCGCGCTCCTTTTCGAACTCGGCAATGCGCTCGCCCGCCTTGGAGAGCTCCTCCTTGGCCTCGCGCGCGCCCTCGATTTCCTTGGTGACCTCGCCGAGTCGCTCGCTCATCCCCCCCAGTTCCCGCGCGAGCTTCTCCCTCTTTGCATTTATCTCGTCCAGCTCTTTTTTGGCGCCCTTCATCCTCTCCGCGACTTCGGTCAGCTTCGCAATCCTCTCCCTGTGGTCGCCCAATGCCTTGCCCGCCTTCTCGGATTCCTGCTCGAGCTTCTGTGTCAGCTCCTCCACTCCCTTCCTCATCGGGTCGAGCCTCTCGATTTCCGGCTGTAGTTTCTTCATGGACAGCCCGATTGCTTCGATGCCGCCCCCTATCTCGCCGAGCTTCCTCGCGCTCTCGCCTATCTTGCCGCCTCTCTCGTCGAACTCCTGCTTTATGCCGCCGAGGCTCGCCCTTCTCCCGCCGTATATGTCGCCGACGCGCTTCTCAATCTCCTCCAGCGCCTCCAGCCGCTTCGTTATTCCGCTCAGCTTCGGGTCGAGCAGCTCGGCCATTCCCACGAAGCTTTTTTCGAGCGCGTCGAGCTCGGAAGTATTCGTCCTCACGCGCGCGAGCACGCTCTCGATGTCCTTCTGGAGCACGACCTTCTTATCGGCCGCCTCGTCCATCTCGCGCTCAAGCTCCTCCTTCGAAGTTCCTGTCCAGACGAGATAGACCTTGGTGAGCTGGTATTCCAGCTTGAGTATTCCGCCGTCCTCGAGCACCACGGCCCACTCCTCGACCGAGGATGAGGGAAGCGCGAGCTCCCTGGCGGCCTGCCCCAGCTCGATGCGCCCGCGGTTGTGCACGAGCTTGACGAGCTTGTCCACCCCCGTGCTTATAAGTAGGTCGTCGACAGCCATGCTTTCGAATGTGTTTTCGCAGGAATATAAACCTTATCGCCATGCGGAACCAGATGGCAATCCTCAGCGTATCTCAGCGAATTTCGGTTCCTCAATAAGAACTCTCAACCCGCGACCGGGGCCGAATTTCGATATAATCTCGGTGTGGTCGCGGAGCGTCCCAAACTGCCTCGCAATCAAGTTAACCCCCCCAACCAGCCCGCCAACAAAGACCCTGTCGTCACCCTCATCCGCCCTGACTGTCCCCGGAAATCCAGTGCTGCTTTGCGGTATTGTGCTATGCCCAACTTGCAAGTGCATAATTTTCGGCTCCAGTCCGAACGTAATGTCAAAAACAGGGTGGACATTCAAGAGCTGCATTCCACGATCCAACGTTTCCGGGTAGAGAAGAATGCTTGGCTGGCCTTCAAAAATTCCTTTTCCGTCCCCTTTCAGAACTTCCTCGTTGATTCTTGCCAGATATTCAGCCGGCACGCGTATCCCCCTCATCTTGTCGACGAAATCAACCCCCTTTTTGAAGCTTTCCCCCTCGAACGGGGTGGCGACAACATCGCCGGCCCAGTAAACTCTTGATCTTTGAAAATCCCCGCTGATCCTCCCGGCGACAAAGTCGCCGAGCACCGCGTTGCGCGCGAGTCTTCCCCCAGCTTCTTTTGCTATCCGGTGGGCGTTGAAAAAATCCGCTTTTATCCCAGGGTCGAGGACGCGCGCAACCGTCCGCTCACCGCGTTCAAGCGTATAAAGCGTTTTCGTTTTCAAACCGCGCCTGTCGAGGTTCGTCGGGACCGGAACCCCCATCTTCATGATGCAAACGACTTTTTTCCCCTCCAGCATTCCCTCCACCCCCGCATACATTCGAGCTTCTGAGATTTATAAATTTTTTAAACCTCGAAAGCCCGGGCGCCTCGAGGCGCCCGCCAACCCGTGTCGCCGCGTCTGCCGTATCTGGACCTCATCTATACGTATTTAAATATGGCCGAGAAATTTTCATTGGTGATTAGATGGGCGAGGAGCTGGTAGGGCTCATACCGAGAAAGCTTGAAATCGACGCGGTTCAGCGCTTCAGGTCCGAGCAGACCATATTCGAGAAATACGGGAAGGAGGGCGTTTCGCTCTACATGCAGATAGACGGCATGAAAACCGTGGCGGAACTAATCGCCTCTGGCAACGTGAAGGAGGAGAAGGTGCTCGAAATCCTGAAGGAGCTCGAGAAGCTCAGGCTCGTCCGCATGTTCACCGTCTTCGAACTCGAAGCAGAGGAGAAATAAAAAAAATAAAAAAAATCAGAAAATAATAAAAAAAGAAAGAAATCGGAAAATCGGAAAAAAATAAAAAACCCGGGCTCGAGTCGGAAATAAACAAAAAATCAAACGCGCTCGAAGCGACTCGCCCGCCCGCGCGAGTGCGAGGATAAAGGTAGTTTTTGATGGAAGACGCCGACCTTGTTATACGGAAAATCGAGAAGACCGTGCTCGACAGGTTCCGCAACCAGCGCCTGCTGCTCAAGCAGTTCGGAGAGGACGGAATCCGCGTCTACTCCGCCCTGGGCGAGAACAGGAGCATGGGCCAGATGCTCGCGGAATCCCGCGTCTCCGAGGACAAGTTTATCGAGATACTGGACTTCATGGACCGGGAGGGCGTAATAACCACCGCCCACGCGGGGCCTGGCTCGCTCCGTTATGTGCCCCCACCCCCGGAGCCCAAGAACCAGCCGGCCCCGGAAAGAACTGCCGAGCCGAGGGCCGCCAGGCCCGCTTACGGCGGAATTGAGCCGATAACGCCTTTCGAGGCTCCGGCGCCCTCCGGAGCGGAGCCAAGGCCATCAACTGCTGAAGGGAAAAACCGCGAGCCATCTCCCCCCGCAGCCGGTGGCGAGACTGGTTGGCCGGGCCGTGGCGAGCGGGCCATGGAGCATGGCGCATTGGAAGGGCAGGAAGCGGAGAAAGCAGGGGAGCCCGGGCCCGAGGGGCGCGGGGAAGGCCAAGCGAAATCCGGCCGCGGGCAGGCGCCCGCGTTTGGGGAGCGCGAGGGGCGCGGGGCGATAAGGCCCGGGTCGGAAGAGATGATACTGCCCTCTGATTTTGAGACCCGGAAAGTCATGCCCGAGGACATGCTTAGCCCGATTGAGCGCATGATATTCGACAAGTTCGGCAAGACCGGCGTCGACGTCTACAACCTGATTGACGGCGAGAAGACGGCCGAGGAAATACTCCTCGAAACGGGCATAAGCGAATCGAAGCTCGTCGAGATTCTCGAATTCATGGACGACCAGGGAATCATAAAACTCGAGAAGCCCGAGCAGGCCGGCCGTCCCCCGGAGGCGCCCCAAGTTCAGCGCGAGCCGCAGGAGGAGCCCGCGTTCGAGCCCATGGTAGAGGAGAAGCCCGAGGCCTCGCTCCCGCAGACCGGGGTGAAGGTCGCCCCTGCCGAGCTTCCTTCAAAAACGAGGCTGGGGATTTTCAGAAGGTTCGCAGTAGCGGCAAACCTCTCGGTCCGCTACCCGTTCGCGGGCAGGAGGCTCTTCGCGGAGATAGACGGGATAAAGGACACGGTGCAGCTCTCGAAGAGGACGCGAATCCCCTTTGCGAAAATGGACCGGATTCTCAAGACCCTGAAGAAGAGGGAGGCAATCGAGGTCAAGCCCATCATCGAGGCCGAAGTGAAGGAGCGCTATGGCGACGAGGGCGTTTCCGTCTACAGGCGCTATGGGAGGGAGGGCCTGCTCATTTACGAGCTCATAGGAAAGGAGGCGAGCCTCAAGGACATAGTGGTCACGAGCAGCGTCGAGCCCAAGAAGGGCGCGGACATAATCGTCTACATACACACCATGCTAGGCATAGACATGCCCCTCGACAAGAAGATGCTCTACCAGCAGTTAGGGGTCAAGCCCTAAGAAATGCTTCTACTTTTGCAGTGCAGCCCCAACCGCAGTGGAATATTCGCCGTTTTTGGGGAAAATCAGTTCGCAGCCGAAAATGCGGGCGGCTTCTTTAGCCCTCTCGCGGAACAGCGCATATTTTGTCGTGCCCCCGACAACAATGGCTTTTTTCTCGCCCTTCGCCCTCGCGGCCTGGGCAACCATGCAGCCAACAACCTCGCCAACCAATGAGAAAATTCCCGCCGCAACATCCTCGCGCCTCGATTTCGCGCTTGCTTTTGCGAAATTTGAGAGAGTCGCGTTTTTTGGCAGCACCCCGACTTCATCGACAAAATCACCAATCACGAAATTCACTTTTTTCGCGTTTCCCTTTTTCGCAATTTTTTCAATCTCGCTCGTTTCAATCCCGAAACTTCTCGCCAGTCCCTCGATTGTCCCGCCGCCAACTCCTGTCCCTCCGACATGCTCGAATCTTCCGCCCTCGCTCGCGTCAGCATAAACTATTGCCGTGCCCGTTCCAACGCTTGTAACAATGCCTTTTTTCGCGTTGGCAAGAAAAAGCCCTCCCCTCCCGATTGCGGTTATTTCGTCGACAGAAATCGTTTTCGCCTTCGCCCCCAACTCCAGCCCGCCCGCCCGGACTCCCGTAACGAAAATTTTTTCATCCGCGAATTTTTCAGGGGCGAAATCTTTCAAAATCGAGATTTTTCCATTTTTTATCCTGACGATTCGCGTATTCGTCGTTCCCGCATCAATTCCAATCATCAAAATCCACCGATCCCAAATCTCAACCTCACCCTTCTCGCTCGCGTCGATTCCAATTGAATTCACCAATCCCAATCCATCCGTTCTCGCTCGCTTTTTCGTTCGCATCCGAGCCAATCCCAACTCTCAAAATTCATTTTTTTTATTTCCTTCTCGCGAACCAAACCGAAACGAGCAAAAGCAAGGCAAATGCCGCAATCAACGAATAATAAACGGAGCTTGCGCCAACCCCGTAAACAATCAGCGCGGCGGCCGCAAAGCCGGCGATTCCCTCCCCTCCCATCAGGCCCGCGGCCGCGATAATCCCGTCTTCCTGCCTTTCCGGCCAGCGCCTCTTAACGTATTCGCGCAACAGCCCGCCAAGGGCGAAGGGAATCGAGAGGAGGAAGCCGATGAACATCCCGATTCCAAGGGCCATGAGGCTGAACGGCAGCTTTATTTTTCCGGTTCGCGCGAGCGCCTCAAGAACAAAAGCAATCGCAAAACCAATCACGAACACGTTCGGATAGGCAAAGCCCGAAATGCTGCTCGCCACCAGCTGCGCCTGCGTTGCCGGCATTGCCGAAGTGAAGAGCATGCCGGAATAGCTCTTCCTAATCACTTCGAGTATGAACGGCACGCTCGCCGCGGCGAATAAAACCGCAATCACATCCACAATCACGATGTCGCCCGCCCTCGTTCCGATTATCTTCGCGGACTTGTAGTCGAACCCGATATCCCCGACTATCGCCGCCGCTACGGTCACGAAAAGCGCTATTGCGAAAAGCGCCCCGGCGCCAACCGCGGCGCCAGAGCCGGCCAGACCGTAAATCGCGGCTATGGTTATCACCGCGACTATTCCGAACTGCTCGTACGGGTCTATGTCCGTCTCGCCCGTCATCCTCGCCGCTATGCTGGCGACAATCCAGACCGCAATAACCGCGAGAAATGCCGCAGGCGCAGGAACTCCCGCGATAATAAGGGCGATGAAAGCAGGAACCGAAGCCGCCAATGCAACGTAGGTGTGTTTTCCTGACGAGGCGAAAAATATTTTCTTCGCATTCGGAATCACGTAAGCGAAAAGGAACCCGACTCCGGAGCCCAGCAGCACGCCCATCCCAAGATTTCTCGCGAGTTCGGAAGCTGCCGCCACCTCCCATCCGCTCAGCGCGAGCATGGGCACGAGCAGGGCCCAGCCAATCAGGCATCCGAGGAACCACGAGTCGAACGAGATTTTCTTCCCCAGAATGTAGCCCACTCCCACCGCGAGCGGCATGGGATACAAGTATATTATAAGGCCCGCGCCCGCAAGGAGGACGACATCGAACGCGGCAGGGTGAACGAAATCCCTCGCGAGCGCGAACAGGGCGGCGAGGATTCCCGCGAAAAGCACTATCCGCGCTTTCCTTCCTCCCCCGTCTCCTGCGAGCAGTATGTTCGCTCCGGCGGTTCCGGTTGCATACGGGAGCTTCTCCTCGTCTATGAAAACCCTTCTTATGGGAACGGAAAGCGCGATTCCAAGGATTCCGCCGGTTACGCAAATCAAGGCAAGGGAAAGCGGCTCCATGCTCGCAATCTCGTTTCCTTTTGAAGCTAGCAGCCAGATTCCGGGAATGACAAAAGCTGCCGCCGAAGCGAGAACCCCGCCGATGCTCCCGCCCGCCTGAGCTACATTTATTTCATGCACATTCGTTGCCTTTCCAACCGCTCCCAATGCCTTCAGTATTGCGCCGGAGCAAATCACCGCGAATATGACGGGCCAGGGCATGGCGCCCAACCTAAGGGCGATGTAGGCGGAAGTTGCTGCGAGAAATATGGTGATTATGATTGCGACGAAAACGGCCCTGAGCGTGAGCCCGCCTTTTCCCTTCTCCCCATCGTTCTCCATTCCCAACACCGCTTTGGGTAAGCAAAAACACGTTTATAAAATGTTCGAGCGGGCATTCGACAAACGCCAAACATGCCCACTCTTGCACATGGCAGTCCGTATAACGTATATTAAGCTCCTAATGCAAAATAACAGTTATGTTCGACCATGGCGATAGCCGATCAACCGAGCAGTCCCCCTCCCCACCTACTTCGTACTCTGTAAGAGAGATGGGCAGGCGGTACGCTGATAAACCGATACCACCTAAAGGCGGTTTGCGTTATTCTCTAGATGAACAAGTTTCGCTTCATAAAAAATATCTACAATTAAAGAAACGACAACAATCAGCCTATCTAAAGCAAATACTCAACCCGGGTTCTTCCTCCCCTGATTCGCAAATGAAACCAGCAGACATGCTCTCTAATAAATCAAATGTCGTGGCCCGTTTTATAACAAACGTTCTGTTTGAATCGGACCAAAGTTTTTTTCTTGATTATCAAAAAACTTCCGCAACCTCGCGCATATCCCTCTTTTTTTATCTCGTTTCATCAACTCTAAAACAAAATCCAGAATTTTTAGATTATTTATTCAGATGCTGCACATTTACGCACCCTAAAGTCGATAACAAGGAACTGGACGATACCCTCTATAATCGCTTTTATGACTTTTTGGAAACTCTTAGACAAATTGCTAAGAAACCCGAGTACCCTATGGAAACTCTTAGACAAATCGCTGAGGAGCCGGATTATTCTGCTCCTCATCACCCCAAAATAGACCGGGAAAAAAAAGTCTATCGCGCAATAGCTAAATTTTCTAAAAGCTATAAGTGCGGCCTCAATCCCAAGAAACGCGCAGTTAATCCCAAACAAAAGGCGGCGGTTTTAGGGCTCGCCACCTTTTTTATAACTCAGCTAGTCCCAACCAATATCGGCATCGAAAAAGCACCAGATCAAATCTACCCAAAAGAAGAAATTCGTCAACATCGTTTTGAACCTCAGCTCACTAAATCTAACATTGCATTTTCCCGCACCAACCCCCTGGTTGAAACGAAGTCCAAACAGCCAAATCGCCAACCCGCGGCAACCCCTATCAGCTTGGACACACCTAACGCGAAAACTTTCAATCCCGATTCAATGAAAGCCGTCTTTGACCGCAAGGCAGAAGCATACCGCGAGCGGCAGCATTACCGGGAATTCAAGCGAAAGGCGGGCGGGCGCGTGCTTTTGCATTAATCCGAGCTGCGCATCGTGATTGGGCGGCAGATTCGGCAAAAGGTATAAATCCAACGAAATACACGGTTATACCATGCGACTCTTCGCCGTCGTGTTCGCCTTCATTCTAATCTCGCCACTTCTCCTTGCGGTCAACATGGAGCCGTGCAAGGACTGCTACTACACGGACATACTGTTATCCGAAGAACGGTTCTCCGACCGGAGCTTCCTGATTGCTGAGCTCTCCTACTACGGCATCAACTTCACCTACACGCAGATTGAGAACGTCGAGGGAAGGCAGGGCAACGTGCAGGTCGACCCGGACAGGGCGCCGGTCACCGACATGGGCCAGCTCAATGACAAGACCGTGGGTTTCTTATACTACCGGGAAGCCGTTGACGCGGTCGGCAACCCCATTCTCGACGCGGACGGCAACCCTGTTCTCGAGCTCGCGAACATAACCGGCTGCGATGAGGTTCTCACCAGGGACAGGACGTTAGACCTCGGCGCGCAGGGAATCGCGCAGTGCGACATCACCGCCCTTGTTGCAGCCGACAGCCGAGCCTGCATCCCGATTGTCGTGAAGTTCGAGGGCTACACGGACGAGCTTGACCCGGATGCCATGAGCTACCTCCCGTCCGAGGCAAGCTACACGGCCTGCGATTACCAGATGCCAATCCTCTCCTCGCTCGGAGGCGCCGCAGGCAACTGCTTCCCGCTCTTCATAATCCTCGGCCTGCTCATTGCCGCGATGTATTCCGCGGGGCTCGACCCTCTCGCGGCTTTCGATGTCAGCACTCCGAGGACCCCGCGCCCGAAGCGCAAGCCCATGCAGGCGCCGGTCATGTTCATGACGTGGTCCTACACGAGGATAGCCAACCTCCGCGCGTTCAAGGCGGCAAAAAATCTCGCAAAGAATTCTCGGAGGGCCGTAGAGGACCTTCTCAAGGATCCAGCCGCGTTTGCTAAATACCAGGATATGCTTAGCAAACCTAAAGACCAAGAGAAACTCAGCAAAACCGGGTTGACGAGAGCGAAGCTGTTGTATCTACAAAGAGCAATGAAGGATACAAGATACCAAAAGCTCAGCGATGACGAGAAGCTCTTTTTATTTGGCGCCGTGCTCGCTGACAAAGCAGGCCAGTATGTCCAAGTCGGCGATAAAATTCTAAATAGGTCTTTGAGCAATGGCGAGGTCACTGTTCTCAGCTCCGCCGTCGAGAAACATTTCATGGCCTTTACTTCATCCATAAAAGACATCATCGCTGACCTGAGAAAAGACATAAAGAAATGCGACGGCGATATAAGCGCAATAGCGAAAAGGCTTTCGTCAGAAAGAAACGAGACGCAAAAGAATGCCCTTAGGGGCGCCGAGAAGAAGAGGATAGCTAAACGCGACGCGTATCTGAAACAACTGAGGTTTCTCGATGGCCTCGTTGGCGTTGATGACTCCCGCAGGGGCTATGCCTACACGAAGGCCAACTACGACATGACCCTCGTGGCGAGCGGGCTGGGGACCAAGGGCCGGCTCAACAAGGTAGTCCGCATGGTCTCGCTCGCGGTGCCCGCCCCGCTCATCGCCCCGATCATGATCGGCCTCGAGCCCTTCATCTCCAGCGTTTCGGAAATTTCCGTAAAGAGCAAGCTAGTCGGCAGGGGGCTCGTTGGCGCGGCCCTGGCTCCCTTTGCGGCAATCAAATACGCGAAGGTCAAGGCCAAGGGCCCGGTAACCGAGGAGGCGCTCACGACCGGGAAGGGGAGCTGGTTCTTCAAACACTTCAACCTCAACATCGGCAAGGTCGAGAACGTGCTCGAGAACGGCTGCGTGCCGATAATGGACATGGCTGCAGCGCTGGCGAGGAAAAAGGAAAAAAGAATCAAGGAGATAAACGCTAAAATCAAGGAGATAAGCGCTAAAAAGACAATCACCAAGGACGAACGCGATCAACTCGAGCGACTCAGGCAGGAACTCGAGCGACTCCCGCAAGAACTCGAGCGACTCAAGCACGAACACGAGCAACTCACGCCGCTCGTGCGCGAGGCAGATGGGCGCATGAAGGACGGGAGGACTGATGCGCAGGCGGCAGGCGATTTCGCGTGGCTCAAGGCGACCAGCGAGCGCCTCGCCGGGCCCGCGAACCTGGAAACCAAAAGGGAGG
>JAPLWU010000097.1 GCA_026396425.1 Microcaldota archaeon
TTGTGAGGTCGCTGACGCCCATGCCGATTCCTTTTGATTTTGAGTATTTCTTGCCTTGCAGGAGGACGAAGCCGAACTTGTACGGGATGGGTGGTTGTTTGTTGAGGAGTTCCTCGTGGACTGCCACTACCGTGTCCCACGAACCGCCGCGAGTGTGGTGGTCGACACCCGCTCCCTCGACCGAGCTCGGGCCGAAAATCTGCATCCATGAGGGCCAGTGAAGCCGCCATGTGAGCTTGTATTTGTGGTTGGATATTTTATTCGAGCCCGCATGGCCGCAGCCCTTGGTGTAGCCGACATCCCTGTCGTCCACGTAGGAGTAGGTGTTTTCGTCAAATTCCGTCACCCTTGTTGTGGCGATTCTGCCGCAGTTTTCGCAAATAGGCATAACGGGGTTCCACCAGTCCGGGAGGGAATCGCGGAGCGAGGTGCGAGCGACAATCCCGGCGGATTTTGAGGACTCGCGCAAGTACAGGCGAGCGTAGTCGTCGAAAAGCCCCTGTTTGTATAGTTCGTTGATTTTTTTTATTTCCGGGTGGATGCCGAATTTTTCTCCAATCCCGCGCGCCTCCTCCAAAAAGTATTCCCCGAAGGAGTTTGTTTTTTCGTATGGGTCGGGCACGTCGCAAAGCGGCTTCCCCAGGTGCGGGGCAAGCAGTCCTATGTATTGTTGCATGGAGGTCGGGACCGAATCAAACGCATCGAGGATGTCCGCGAAGAATATGAAGCGCGTCTTGTGGCCCTGGTTCGCCAGATACCTGCCAATTGCGTGCGGGAACAGCATCTCGCACAGCGTGCCCATGTGGAAGGGCCCGCTTGTGGTCATGCCTGCGGTCACTAGGAAGGGAGGCTTGCGCTCATCGACTATGCGCTGCGCGAGGAGTTCCATCCAGTGCTTCGATTCAATCATATGAATCCTTTTTTGTTTGTTTTTGGTGCCCTTGTTTGCTTTTGTTTGTTTATTTAATTATTTGTTTTTGATGCTTTCGGCGACTTTCTGCGCGGCATCCCGGTCCATGCGGGCCCTTAAGTTTATCGTCTCGGACAATTGGTTGACAAGTACGTATGGCGGCTTTCGGCCGCCCTCCAGCAGCCTTGGGGGGAGGGGTACGAACCGCAGGTAGTTCACCGTCGTCTGCAGCAGTTTTTGGTCGTTGTTCAATAATGCAAGCTCGATTTCGCCCGTGGTGGGCAACACCCCCCTGAGGGCCGCGGGCGAGGCCTGGAGGTAATTATGGTAGTTTTGTTTCACCCTGAGAAGGGATGTTTTGAATTGCAACTCCTGCCCGGCCAGCGCAATTAACGGTATTTGTTTTTTTCTTCGGAGTTTGGGCTGAATGCGCAGGAACGACGCCGTCGCGGATGTTGAAAAGGAGAGCCATGTGTTTTTTGAGAATTTCCTGTAGGCACCGGTGATTGGGTGTGAGAGTGTTTTGTGGAGCGGCGAGCCGGTTATAATGTATGGGGAACCCGTGACAACTGTGGGTAGCATTGAATTTCTCAGTTCCCTGCGCGCCGCCCATTGGACCAGCCCAACTGCGCGGGAGATGTGTTGGGCCGCCGCCTCCACGTCTCCTTTGTGGATGGCCTGGGCGATTAGCAGGTTGTTTAGTATGTGTTTTGTGTCCGTTAGTTCCTTGTGGAGGAGGAGGTTAGTGTAGTTTCTCAAATACCTGAAGTTTTGCCCGGACCACCTTGAAAGAACGCGGGCCAGTTTTTGTCTCGCCCCACGTGAGGCGTATTGCATGAATGCACGGACCTGTCCTTTTGAAGGAGAGGAGGGGAATTTGCGGAGCGCCGCGAGTTTTGCCGAGTAGTAGAGTGTTATATCCGGGGTGTTTTTTTCGTCAATGTGTACTTGTGGCGCTCCCCAGTCGACGTTTGGCCCGCCAGCGGCCTCTTGTTGCGAGTCAAGCCAACGGACAACCCTGCCAAGCTGGGTGGGGGAAGCGGCAGCCATAAATGTAAGTGTGTAGATAAGTTTTTAAATAATACAAAAAATATACACCTGGTGATCAGTATGGGCACGAGAATATCGCGGTTGTATGGCATGGACATCTATACCGACGGAGGCCGGTTCCTCGGCAAGGTGCAGGACATGATACTTGACCTCGAGAAGGGAGAGGTCGTCAGAGTGGCAATGGAGCCCCTCGGCGCTGTTTCGAGAGAGGAAGCAAGGCGCATCCTGCGCGAGGGCAGCATACTCTACAAGAACGTGAAGTCTGTCGAGGACGTTGTTGTGGTCGCAAAGGGCGGCACGGGCAATTCGCCTCCGATGGAGGACTTCAGCGCAAGGGAAGGCATCGGCTTCAGCAGGAGATAGACCCCGCACTTCCGCTATTTTTGTTTTTCTTTTGCTGTTTGTTTTGCAGCTGGCCCTGTTTTTGCTTTTTTTGTTGTTTTGCCTCGTGGTCGGTTCTTGTTTTGTGGGGGTTGGCCGTTGTTCGGTTTTTGGCTCTTGGTTTGTTTTGCCTTTGTTCGCAGGCTAGTTGAGCTTTTTCAACCATTGTATCTTCGCCTTGAAAACGGTTGACTTTGACTTCCAAGCACGAAAGAAGGCATCTGCTTCCTTTTCAAGTGTTTCTGGGATATAAAGAACTGATTTCGTCTTCCAAGGCGACGAAGAGAGGCCTGAATTCGCTAATTGGTAGTAGAAACGCCTTTTTATCGTATTATAGGATTCTCCTTTTCTTACTTTCAAATCGAACATATATAATAACATAATGTAACTATAGTTACATTAACTATTTAACTTTAACTATCTACTTTAACTATTTTTCAATTCGTATCTACTCTCTACTTTCTCCCAAACCAAACACCCCAACCCAACCACCAACACACACCTGCCCCCCAATCAATACCGGAAGTGCGCCCCCCCCCAACAAACAACGGCGCGACAACACACCCTATTTAAATATTTCCGTATACACCCATATCCAGTGGAATTCCATATGTCAAAAACCCAAGCTAGACGTGGTTATCGAAAAACCAAATACTAAACGAAAAGGATGAGGTGGTATGAAATGTCACAGGTACAGATGGGCGGCCAGCAATACCTGGTTCTCCCGGAGGGTTCGTCCCGGCTCCTGGGCCGAGACGCGCAGAGGACAAACATCGCCGTCGCGTTTGCTGTCGCGAACGCCATAAGGACGACGCTCGGCCCGCGCGGCATGGACAAGATGCTCGTGAGCGAGCTCGGCGACATAGTCATAACGAACGACGGTGCGACAATCCTGGGTGAGATGAACGTCGAGCATCCGGCCGCGAAGATAATGGTCGAGATTGCGAAGACGCAGGACAAGGAAGTCGGCGACGGCACGACAACAGCGGTCATGCTTGCCGGCGAGCTGCTCAAGCGGGCAGGCGAGCTTCTGGACCAGAACGTGCACGCGAGTACAATCATAAATGGCTACAAAAAAGCCGCTATGAAAGCCACGGAATATCTCGACGAGGTCAGCTATCCCGTGAAACTCGAGGACACGGAAACCCTCGAGAAAATCGCGTCCATCTCAATGGGCTCGAAAACCGTCGGGGTGGGCAACTCCAAGGACGACCTCGCCAAACTCGTTGTGAGGGCGGTGAGGCAGGTTGCCGAGAAGAAGGATGGCAAGGTCATCGTTGACAACGACTTCATAAAAATCGAGAAGAAGGAGGGCGGCGCCATCAGCGACACCGAATTCATAAACGGCGTGTTAATCGACAAGGAAATCGTGCACTCCAACATGCCGAAGAAAATCGAGAACGCGAAGATTGTGCTGCTCGACTCGGCCCTCGAAATAGAGAAGACGGAGACGGACGCCAAAATCGAAATAACTTCACCAACCCAAATGGGCGAGTACCTCGCGCAGGAGGAGAAGATGCTTAGGGACATGGTCGACAAGGTCGCCAAGAGTGGCGCCAACGTCGTGTTCTGCCAGAAGGGCATTGATGATGTCGCGCAGCACTTCCTCGCGAAGAAGGGGATCGCGGCGGTCAGGCGAGTCAAGAAGAGCGATATGGACAAACTCGCAAAAGCCACAGGAGCTAAAGTTGCCACGAGTCTCGACGACATCACGGCCACCGACCTCGGATATGCGGGCACCGTCATCGAAAAGAAGATTGCCGGCGAACAAATGGTCTTCGTCGAGAAGTGCAAGGACCCGAAGAGCGTCACCATTTTCGTGCGCGCGGGTACCGAGCACGTCGTATCCGAAGGCGAGCGCGCACTCAGGGACGGCCTGGGCGCCGTTACGAGTGCCGTTGAAGTGGGCAAATACGTCCTCGGAGGCGGCAGCACCGAGATGGAACTGGCCCAAAACCTAAGGAGGTTCGCGACCGAGATAGGCGGCAGGGAGCAACTTGCCATCCAGGCGTTTGCGGATGCCATTGAAGTCGTGCCGAAGACGCTTGCAGAAAGCGCAGGTATGGACTCAATCGACGCCCTCGTGCTCCTGAGGAGCAAGCACAAGAAGCCGGATGGCAGGGCCTATGGGATCAACGTCTACACGGCCATGGTTGAGGACATGAAGGCGCTCGGCGTCATTGAGCCACTCAAGGTCAAGAAGCAGGCCATAGCAAGCGCGAGCGAGGCGGCGGAGATGCTGTTGCGCATCGACGATATGATAAGCGCAAGGTCTCGCCCAGCGCCTTCCGGCGGTCCGGGCGGCATGGGTGGAATGGGCGGCATGGACATGGATTGAGCAGAAACCAACCCCCCAACCCGTCTTCTTTTGCTTTCTTTTCTTCTTTTGTTTTTTACTTTCTTTCTATTTTTTCCTTTTGTCTTCCTTTATTTTTTTACTTTCTTTCTGTTTTCCCTTTTTCCTTCCGCTTTCTATCTGCTTTCCGTTTTCTTGGTTTTTCTTCCTTTATTTTTCACTTTCCTTCTCTTCCCCCGTTCTCTTAGTTCCGCTTTTTTTATTTCAAACCTGAAGCCCAGCGGCCGCGCCCAGTAAAAACAACTCACCGAGGCGACGTCCGCCCCAGCTCTGCGGAGCCGAGGCAAATCACCAACACCAACCCCGCCCGAAATCTCGACCAAAATTCCCTGATTCGCGGCTTTCGCCATGCGAATCGCCCCAACCAGCTTTCTTTCTGGGAAATTGTCAAACATAACCGCATCCGCGCCGGCCCTCGCAGCGGCAACGGCCCGGCCAACCGTCTCGGCTTCAATGATAACTGGCTTCGAACCCCCTCCCGCCCGCCTGATTGCTTCGGTAATGACTCGCGCATCCGGCTTTCGCCTGCCCATCACACACGCGAGGGCCGTGAGATGCTCTTTTTTTATCAAAAACCCGTCGCCAAGCGCCGTCCTGTGCGAGAGCCCGCCGCCAACCTCAAGCGCCCGCTTCTCCATGAACCTCGAGCCGGGGTGCGTCTTCCGCGTTCCGGCCACGAATCGCGGGACGCCTGCCTTTCGGACCACAGTGGCAATTCCGCTCATATACGACAAGACGTCCAGCGCAGTTCTTATCCTGCCGAAAACAAAACCCGCCTCGCCGGAAACACGGGCGACAACCTCATCCCTGCGTATGCCGGCGCCCTCCCTCTTTCTGAAAACAACCGCCCGGTTCAGGACTGCTTCTGCTTCGGCTACGCCGGCAAGCGTCCCATCCCGCTCACAACAAATCTCCCCGGCAACAATAACTCCCTTTCCAACAACCCTCGCGGTTGTGATGTCCCCGCCCCGCAAATCCTCTTTCAGGGCGCGCAATGCCTCCAGTTTCGAGCCTGCTAAAAGCCGCATTCCCCGCCAATAAAGCTTCTTCTTGTCAGCCAAATGCTCATCCCGCGAAAATCAAATAATAGCCCAGGACCGCGCCGGCGACCGAGCAGACGATATTGGTCGTCATCTTGTTTCCAATCCCGCGCTCCTCAAACACGCCCAACAAACTATCGACAAAACTGCCGCTGAAGCCGACCGCGGCCACGGCCAGGACGCCCCAGAAATCAAACACGCCCGGGAAGAGGAAGAAACAGGCCGCGCCTATCAACGCGGCGCCATCGAAGGAGGCGAGCAGGCCAAGCAGGCTCACCGCCCCGGACTCGCCGCGTTTTGCCTTTCCGAAGCCCGCGAGGGAGCGCGGCTCCCCGCCAAGAACGCCAATCTCGGAAGCAAACTTGTCCGCGGTTATGGCTGCGACTGCCCCGATATACGCCCCGGCCCAGTGCGGTCCGGGCCCGAATAACGCGCAGAAGGCGGGCACAAGGCCGTTCGCGAGAACGTTCTCCCAACCCCGTTCGTATTCATAAAGCCCCGCGCCCCTCTTCATGTCCCCGGCGTATCTTGTTGCCGCGACGCTTGCAATAAGGAACACAATCACAAGTGCGAGATAAGGCAGTCCATAGACCCCGCCGAAGTAAAACACAGTAAGGCCGATGGCGATGGCGAGCACGGCCCCAATTACGTCGAGCAGCAGGAATTTCAAGCAATCACTTCGCTAAATAACCTACAAACCCCACGCCATACAAACCATATCCCGCGAACCACGTATTTTCGCTACTTCACTATACTACAACTACAATAACCCACGTTGTGCGTCATGCCTTTATTTCCATAACCCCGTCTTTTACCACTATTCCAACACCAACAAATTCCCTTATTACCCCCGCGTTTGTTTTAATATGGTCTGTTTCCGCCGGGATTGCGAGCCGTGTTCCCCCTTCTGCAAGCGCGGCGTAAATCATGCTCTGGTCGGCCAGATGCTCGTCAATGCAACAAGTCCCGGCCAGCAGGGATGCCAGTCCCCTCGCCGCCTCTGCCCCGACCTCCTCGGCTTTTTTCCCCCGCCGCCCAAGCGCAGACGCGCCGCAAACTCCTTTTTCAAATTCGGCCCAAAGGCCAACCCACGTGCCAGGGCTTCTCGCATCCCCGCGCTTGATTTCGAGTTTTGCCTCTGGCAAGACCCCCAGCGCCCCGGAAACCTGCCTTTCAGCAACGTGGTCCGGGAGGTTTGAAGAGCAGGAAATACCAAAAATACCTTTCAACTCTCCCCTCGAAACGGCGGCAATCCCCATAAACCTCTCGCTCGGCTCGATGGCAAGCCTAATCACCCCGCCCCCGGCGGGATACCACCCGAATTTTTCGAGTTTTGCAGTGCATCTTACCCCAAACCCCGACACAAACGGAATGAATACCCGCTCCAGGTAATGATACGCGGGCGACCACTCGACATGCGTTCCGCCGGTTATTCTTATTTCGCTTCTTCCGCCCGCAAGGCAAAGCGCAGGCAGGAGCGTTTGCGCAACGAGAGAAGCCGAGCCCGCAGTTCCGACGTCGAAAGAGTAAGCGCCCGCTTTAACTTCGCCAGGTTCGAATTCAATTTCAACCGAGCCGAGCCCCGCGCCGCCAATCCTCGCCCCGCAAACCTTTGCGGCAGCGAGAAGCGCGGTCAAGTGCTGTGCCGCAAGCCCGGGGTTCGGCCTTCCCGCGCGTATGTTCGTCATGCGGAAGGCCTTCTTCGTTATCATTGAAAGCGAGAGGGACGTCCTCAACAACTGCCCCCCGCCGCTCCCGCCGGAAGAACCATCTATTTCAATCACATTAAACACCAAAACAAATTCAATACCCTCGCGACCTTCCACTTCTCGAACCAACAATTCCAATCACATCAAACACCCAAAACAATAGGCGCGGCCATCTACAAACCAATCAACCCAAACACATAGTGGGTGGCGCTCGAGCGCCACAAGTTAGCAGTTATTTTTAGTTCTAGTAGTTGTTGCATTCCATGTAGTTATTATTCTCGTTGCTCTCTCTCGTGGAATCTTTTGAAAAAACGTTTATATATTTCACATGCCCATCCTGTAACCAATAATCCCACAAAAATAGGCCAGCGCATTACGCGCTGGCAAGGCGACCAGTTTGCTGCCCGAAGGCAGACTTAGAAGACGAGTATAAAATGCATAAGCTTAACCCTTATAAACATACCCCCATATAAACCTTTCGATTGTCGACGTAAATGGCAATCCGGCATTATCCGGTTGCCAAACCAAAAATATTGAAGACCAGCAAGCATTAAAGAAGATGGTGTGTGAGTGGAACAGGATCCGCTTTTGGAAAAGAAGACGGCACTCGAAAACGAGAAAAAAGCCCTAATCGAGAAGATAAAGGCAGTCAACAGGCGGTTGAGGTACAAGCAGTACGAGCTCAAGGCCCTGTCTTCGATGTCGCCCGAGGACTCCGCAGTCCCGCTTTCCGTTGCGCGCAAGAGGCTCAATCTACTTGAGTTCAGGATAGCCACGGAGTCTACCAACCTCTCCCAGGAACGCAAGATGATGCGCGAGATCCGCGAGGCGGAGGAGGACTTCAACAAGGCCCTCAGGCACCAGCGCTTCGTCCGGAAGCTCGAATACGTGAAGGGCGATATAGGGGCCGCGGAAAAGGAGGCCGCCGCGCTCGACGTGGAGATAAGGAAGAAGCGCGAGCAGATAAACGAAATCGAGAGGGACATGGCTGCCCGAAAGCGCAAGGCGGTCCGCGCCAAGGAGCACGAGAGGAAGGAACGGGAGCCAAGCGAGGAGCAGGTTTCAAAGGAGGAGCTGAAGGAATACCAACAGTCCTTCGAAAAGACGGTCTCGCTCGAGGACATCTGCGTGATAAAGCGCAAGAACCGCAAAAAGGAAGCGTAAGGACAGCAAAAAAGCGTAAGGACAGGGAGAGAACAGCAAAAAAGAAGCGTAGGCAGTACTCTTCGGCCCTGCTCAACTTCTCGTTGCCACAACTCCACTGTATTCTATAATCGTCTTGAAGGCAGGGAACTTCCTAACGGCAAGGGCGTCAATGACGTCCTGCACCCGCGAATCGTCGACTAGGGCTATTGCGGCCCCGCCAACCCCGCCTGCGCCGGTCAGTTTCGCGCCGTATGCGCCGGCACCAAGGCAAACGCGCCTCGCCTCCTCTATGGCCTCGGTTGATACCCCGCAGCGGGCAAGGAGCTCCTGGTTCAGGTTCATCGCCTCGCCGAGCTTTCGTGCGTCCCCTTCGGCTTTCAACTCGCCAATCGCGGTTTCCAACACTCCCGCAACCTCGGCTGCGATTTCCTTGCGCTCCTCCTCGCTCATCTCCTCCGGCTTTTTGCCGATTCCTTTTGCGGCTGCAAATTTCCTGACCAACTCGCCGGTGGTCTGCCGTTTTCCCCTAAACGTGTCAACAACTACGAGGGAGCAGCCCTTCGGAAGCATGAGTTTTGTCTTTTTGAACTCGTATCCCGATCCCTTGAACGAGCGCGCAAAAACGAGCGGGCTCCCGGAGACGACTACCCTGGCGTCAATCCCGCTTGGCATGCCCCCATGCGCAACCATGTCAGCGCTCTGGGCGCACTCGAACAACTCGTCCTCGTCGTAATCGACCTCGAGGCAGGAATACATTCCGGCCGCAAAGGCCGCGAATACCGAAGAGCTGTTGCCCATTCCTTTCGGCGCGCCACCGCCGACAATTTCAACATCGAAATTGGCCTTCGAAAGGTCGGCCCTGCCCGCCAGCCGCTCGTACACCCGCATGATTGGCGCGAGCGCCTCGACCCCGCTGAAAATGCCGTTCTTTATCCTCGCCCCGCCGACCATGCTCCGTATCTCCATGTTTCCGCTTCCTTTTTTCGATGTGACGACCACCTCGTTCCTCCTGTCTACCGGCACGACAATCGCGGGCGAGCCGTAGACGACGTAGTGCTCGCCAAAAAGGATTACCTTCGTCGGGGCGGTGGCCCTGGCACAAACCATAAAAACAATCTGCCAACATAGGTAAATAACATTTCCGTTCTTGGGCTACTGCCTAGGTTGGTTTTTTGAAAATCGTTCTTTGCATCACTGGCGCCTCGGGCGTTGCCTACGGCTTCAGGCTCGCTCAGTTGCTGAAAGAGGGGGGAGCAGGCCTTTCAATAGTCGTAACAAAATGCGGCCGCGAGTTGATGGATGCGGAACTCGGGCCAAAGGCCGCCCAAGAACTCAAAAAATTCGGGAAAATTTACGATGAAAACGACTTTTCCGCACCTTTCGCATCCGGCTCAAACCCGCCGGACTCGGTCGTAATCTGCCCCTGCTCGCTCAAAACCCTTTCCGCAATCGCCAACGGCTACTCCAACAACCTCGTTGCAAGGGCGGCGGACGTGGCATTAAAGGAGAAGAAAAAACTAATCGTTGTCCCTCGCGAGACGCCGCTTTCCACAATTGCAATCCGCAACATGCTGCTTCTTGCCGAGGCTGGCGCCGTGGTCATGCCGGCATGTCCGGGTTTCTATTCGAGGCCAAGAAGAGTCGAAGATCTAGTTGATTTTATTACTGCGCGAGTTCTCGACCATATTGGTTTGAGTCACAATCTTTCGAAGAGGTGGGGCCATGTTTAGGGAATTCATCCAAAAACTCGAAAAATCAAAAGAGGCGGCGGTAATAACAAAACCCGTCTCCCGCAAACTCGAGGCCTCGGGCATCCTCAAAACACTCGAACCAAGAACAGTCGTGTTTGACTCGATTCTCGACTCGGAATACCGGGTTGTTGGCAATGTTTTTGCCTCCCGCTCCGCAGTCGCCTCCTTTTTCGGTTGGAAGCAGGGTGAAATCGTGCAGAAGATGCTCCGGGCGGTCGAGAAGCCGACAGAACCGGAGGTGGAAAAAACCGCGCCTTTCAGGGAGGTAGTTGAAACGGGCGCAAGCTTGGACGCGCTGCCGATTCTGACGCATTGCGAATTCGACGGCGGCCCCTATGTGTCGGCTGGTGTCGTGGTGGCTGTCGATTCCGAATATGGCCGCAACCTTTCATTCCACAGGCTCATGCAATTCGATAAAAATAAATTCGCAGTCCGCATCCTGCCCCGCCACCTCCACGAATTCCTGAGGCGCAACAACGGCGAGCTCGACGTTGCGGTTTGCATCGGAGCACCCCTCAACTTCCTGCTCGCAGGCGCGACCTCCGTCGGGTTCGGCATAGATGAAATGACGATTGCAAACTCGCTCCAAAAAATAAAAACATCCCGCTGCTACTCGCTCGATATTGAGGTTCCGTCCGAAACGGAGTTTGTTTTGGAAGGAAGAATCACGAAAGAAACGCACCCAGAAGGCAAATTCGTCGACTTAACCGAAACTTATGACATCGTGCGGGAGCAGCCAGTGCTCGAAATCAAGCGAATCACCCACAGAAAGAATGCCATTTACCACGCCCTCCTCCCCGGCGGGCTTGAGCACAAGCTTCTCATGGGCCTGCCCCGCGAGCCCACAATCTTCAACGAGGTCTCGAAGGTCTGCAAGTGCACCGACGTCTGCCTCACGCCCGGAGGCGCCTCATGGCTCCACGGAATAGTGCAGATTGACAAGAAAAAGGAGGGGGACGGCAGGCTTGCGATAGAAGCGGCATTCAAAGGTCATTCTTCAATGAAGCACGTCGTAATAGTTGACAGGGACATCGACATAACCAACGCGTCCGAAATCGAATGGGCAATTGCCACGCGATTCCAGGCAAAAACCGGCGCGGTCATAAAACCGGACGAAAAGGGCTCCTCCCTCGACCCGAGCGCAGACCCCGAGACAAGGGCAACCTCAAAGGTTGGAATCGACGCAACAAAACCGCTTCAAGCGAAGGGCAAGGATTTCACGAAGGCAAAATTCCCGAAAGTCGACGCGAAAAAATATTTGGAGTAACCCCCAATGAAACTCACCAGGGACGAAAGGCAGTTCCTCGATGGCAAGAACGGCAAGGCCGCGAAAAAGGCAATGGAAATTTTAGTCGCGCTGGGCGAAATCTACGGCGCCGACCGGCTTCTCGAAGTGAAATCCGTCCAGATTGCGGGCGTCTCCTACCACAACCTCGGCGATGCCGGGCTCGAATTCCTGGAGGAGATGGCCGAAGACGGAAAATCGCGCGTTCTCGCGACCCTGAATCCAGCAGGCATGGACATAGAGGACTGGAAGAAAATGGGCATTACGGAGGAGTTTGCCTCGAAGCAAATTGCGGTCGTCAATGCGTTCACCAAAATGGGCGTGGTTCCTGTTCTCACATGTACTCCCTACCACGCCGGCAACAGGCCGCTTTTCGGCGAGCATATCGCCTGGAGCGAATCATCCGCGGTTTGCTATGCAAACTCAATCCTCGGCGCCCGCACGAACCGCGAGGGAGGGCCATCCGCATTGGCAGCAGCCCTCACCGGCCGGACTCCGAATTACGGAATGCACCTCGAAGAAAATAGGAGGCCGGAAGTCCTCATTGAAGTCGTCTGCCCCCTAAAAACAGTTCCTGATTTTGGCGCGTTGGGCTTCGCAATCGGAAAGAAAATAGGAAACAAAATCCCGTACATCCGCGGCGTTCCTCGCGCTTCAGAAGAACAATTGAAGAGTTTGTGCGCCTCGATTGCCACCTACGGTGGAACCGCGATGTTCCACATGGAAGGCATAACCCCGGAAGCAGAATTTGCTAAGGCGAAAATCCAGAAAGAAAAAAACAAAAACGAAAAAATCAAGATTACCCGAGCCGACATCAACGATGCTCTCGCATCAATGAACGACGTCGAATCCATTGATGTTGACCTCGTAAGTGTTGGCTGCCCGCACAGTTCCATAGACGAGGTGCGCGAGATTGCGGAATTGCTGAAGGTGAAGAACATCATAACCGATTTTTGGATTTCCCTCTCGCGAGCGGTTAAAAACGAGGCCGACAAGAAAGGATACTCAAAAATTATCGAGGCGGCGGGAGCGATTCTAGCCTGCGATACCTGCATCGCGGTCGCGCCCCTCAAGGGCCGCTTCAAATGCCTTGCCACGAATTCGGCAAAGGCGTGCTATTACGGAAGGGGCAATAATAACTTCAAGACGCACATAGGAACTCTCGAACAATGCATTGATGCGGCGGTTACCGGAAAGTGGATGGTGAAAACATGAACATCAGGCCAAACGACCTCGTGCTGGAAGTCGGGAGCGGGCACAACCCGCACATGCGCTCGGACGTTCTTCTCGACCTTTTCGAGGAGGACACTCCGGACCAGCACCGCGGTGGCACGAACCTTACGGTGGACCGCCCCTTCGTGAAGGCGGACATATGCGGCATGCCGTTCAAGGACAAGGCATTCGACTACGTGCTCGCAATCTACATCCTCGAACACATCCCCGACGTGGAAAAGGCCCTGAAGGAGATAACCCGGGTCGGCAAGAGGGGCATCATAAAACTCCCCACTGAATTCAACGAATACCTCCACCCGTGCAACGAGCACCGCTGGCTCTGCAACATGTACGGCGATACGGTCGTGTTCAAGCGCAAGCCCAGGGACTGGAAGCCGTATTTCGACAACATTTTCCACTGGCTCTGGAACAACGACAGGGAGTGGTTCTGGTTCTACCAGCACCACATGCCCCTTTTCGTCTTCAGCCACGAGTGGGAGGGCAAAATAAAATACCGCGTCGAGGACTACTCCCCTCCGGATTTCAGCAAGCTTAAAATCGCAGACTTCACCAGGCGGAGCTCCAGGGGCTGGAAGGAGTTCGTGCCCCACGGCATGCAGGTAGCCGTAGGCAAAAGCAACCTCTACCCAAAAATAAAAGGCGTTTTCGGGAAAGTCTCAAGGAGGAAAAAGGTCAACCTCGAAGAGCTGCTGAAATAGTCCAAGGCGCATGAAAATGGAAAAAATAAACTGCAGGCGCATCTCGCCCGGCAAAGCATCGGGCAAGGCGCTCGTTTCAGGCCAGCCAATTTCATTTTTCGGCGGGGTTAATCCGGATACCGGATTAATATTATATTAATAGCTTCGTGTAGTGTTATATTGTCGGTCGACGCGGACAATGCGAGGATAGTCGTTGCGAATGATTAGGAGTAATGGACGCGAAAATGTAATGGTGAATGCGGACAACGCGAGGATTGTCATTGGCGAATGAAGTTTGTTTGGTGAATGAAATGACGAAACGCGAACTCGTGCTGCTCAAACTCGGCGGGAGCCTCATAACCCACAAGGACAGGCCCTTCACGCCAGACATGAAAACGATTGAAAGGCTCGCGAGGGAAATAAGGAATGCGAGAAAGGAGCGCGATTTCGACCTGATTCTCGGCCATGGCGGCGGCTCGTTCCCCCATTTTCCGGCAAAGAAATACCAGACCCACAAGGGGATGATTCACAAAAAAAGCCCGCGCGGCTTCGCCGAAACGCAGGACGCGGCAGCGAGGCTCAACAGACTCGTGGTCACCGCTCTTCTGAACGCTGGCGAAAATGCGGTTTCAGTTTCGCCTTCGTCGTGCTCCATTTCAAAACATGGCGCAATCTCCCATTTCTTCTATCTCCAAATACGGCTTATGCTCAAGCACGGCCTCCTTCCGGTCGTTTACGGCGACCCGGTGATGGACACGCACAGGGGGTGTTCAATCCTCTCGACCGAAGCCAGGCGTCGAGGCCGAAATCGCCGGCGGCATGATTCCCGGGAACATACACCGAACCCTCACAGGCAAAAAGCACGTTCGCACCCTAATCCGCTGGCGGCCATGACACCAAACCTTTAATAAAATCCAAGCACCCGTATTAATCGAAGTTGATAACATGCCGAAGAAATCTGGTAAAAAAGGCTCAAGCGAACTCCCGCTTGCCCCGCTCGAGCGAATGATAAAGAAGGCGGGCGCCGAGCGCGTCAGCAACGAGGCGGCCAGGGAGCTCGCGATGCTCCTCCAGGAAAAGGCCACGGCGCTTTCGTCCCGCGCGGTCAAGCTTGCGAAGCACGCCGGCCGCGTGACCGTAACGGCCGAGGACATAAAAATGAGTTCCAAATCCCTCTAGGTGTCGAAGTGCCCGATAAACGAAAAATAAAAAGGATAGTGCGAGCCCTTCGCTCTGAGTACGGCGCGCCGTTCCGCCCGGCCGTTGTCCGGTGCGCAAGTCCGATGGACGAGCTAATTCTCACAATCCTCTCGCAGAATACAAACGATAGGAATAGCGGAATGGCATTCGCCAATCTCAAAAAACGCTTCAAAAATTGGGACGCGCTCTTGTCCGCCCCAATCGCTTCGGTTGAGCTGGCCGTCTACCCCAGCGGATTTTTTCATTTGAAGGCAAAAAGGATAAGGCGGGCACTCGCAGAAATAAAAAAACGCGAGGGCCGGCTCTCGCTTTCCCGCATAGGCGGAATGCCCCTCGGCGAGGCCAAAGCCTACCTCACCTCGCTCTATGGGGTGGGCCCGAAAACGGCGGCCATCATTCTGATGTTCTGCTTCAACAAGCCGTCATTACCAGTAGACACGCACGTTTTTCGCGTCTCGAGGAGGCTCGGCCTCGTCCCGGAAAAATCAAACCCGGAAAGGGCGCAGGAAATGCTGGAGGGAGAATTGGACCAGGCCGACTTCTTCCCTTTCCATCTCGGAATAATAACTCACGGAAGAAAAATCTGCACGGCCCGCTCGCCAAAATGCAATTCATGCATTCTGCGCAAGCTCTGCCCCTGCGCGAAAAAATTCATGCGAAAAGAAGGCCGGAAAAAAAGCAATAGCGGGGACTGGATTTGAACCAGCGATCTCTGGGTTATGAGCCCAGCGGGCACTCCAGGCTACCCTTAGGGTTTAATCGTTTGATTATTACCCCGCTAGCGTGGAGTAGCTACATTTATCGGCGCAGTAATTTATAAACGTTCACTGGACGTAAGTTTCAGGAAGTGGTAAAATGGATGCAAAAGACGGAAAATTCGTTGCGGCCGGCAAGGCAATAAAATTCGTTCACAGAGGCCAAACCATCGGTCTCGGCACCGGCTCGACTGCAGAAGTTTTCATAAGGCTGCTCGCTGAAAAAAACAAAAAAACAAACCTCAACCTGACGTGCGTTGCAACTTCAATTCGCTCTGAAAAGCTCGCAAAAAAACTCGGCCTGCGGGTAAAGAACCTGAACGAAGTCGAATCGATTGATACCGCCTTCGATGGAGCCGACATCGTAGTTGGCAACAACCTCATAAAGGGCATGGGCGGCGGAGCCATAGCCCGCGAAAAGTGCGTCGACTACAGGGCCAAAAAATTCGTGGTGATAGCGGGCAAATCCAAAATCCGAAAAGTATTCGGCGGCATACTCCCGATAGAGGTAATCCCAATGGCCGCCTCGCACGTATCCGGCGAACTGCAATCGCTGGGCGCCAGAAGCGCGGCAGCCAGAAAAGACGGCGCGAAAAATTTCATAACCGACAATGGCAACATGATTCTGCATGCCGATTTCCCGAAAATCGCTTCGCCAAAACTCCTCGAACAAAAAA
>JAPLWU010000001.1 GCA_026396425.1 Microcaldota archaeon
TGGCCGTCCTCGACGTTTATGGGCCCCCTGTAATGCGTGTTGAGCACGAAGAGCCGAACCACATCGGCCTCGACTTTCTCCAGAATGCTTCGTAAGGTTATGAAATTCCCGAGCGACTTGCTCATCTTCTCCTTGTTTATGTTGATGAACCCGTTGTGCATCCAGTAGCGCGAGAACTCCTTTCCGGAATGGGCCTCGCTCTGCGCTATTTCATTCTCATGGTGCGGGAAAACCAAATCCTTCCCCCCGCCGTGAATGTCCAATCTCTTCAAATACTTGGAACTCATCACCGAGCATTCGATGTGCCAGCCCGGCCTTCCCTCGCCCCACGGGCTCGGCCATTTGGGCTCGCCAGGCTTGGAAAACTTCCAAAGCGCAAAGTCGAGAGGATCGCGCTTCTCCTCATCAACGCAAACCCGCGCCCCGGATTCCAATTCCTCAAGATTCTGCTTGGAAAGCTTGCCGTAACCCCCAAATTTTTTCACTTCGAAATAAACCCCGGTGCTGGTCACATAGGCAACGCCTTTTTCCGCAAGGCCTTTGACGAGCGCAATCATCTCCTTTATGTTTTCGGTGGCTTTGGGGTATGCATCCGCTTTTTTTATCCCGAGTCTTTCCATATCCGAAAAATATTCCTTGGTGAATTTTTCGGCAATCTCCTCGGGCTTTTTCCCCTCCTCGCCAGCTTTTTTTATTATCTTGTCGTCGACATCCGTGATATTATGAACATACTTGACCTTGAAGCCGCGGTACTCCAAATAACGCCTGACCATGTCAAAAACAATCTCGCTTCTCGCATGGCCGAGATGCGGGTAATCGTAAACGGTCGGCCCGCAAACGTACATCCCAATCTCGCCGTCAGGGCTGGTGAGCTCGGTCTCCTTCCTCTTCATCGTATCGTAGATTTTCATTCAATCAGCTCATCGTAAGGCAATCTCCACGGCATCCCCGAACTCTCCCTTCTTCACTTCCACGAAATAGCTCCCCTCGCCCGAAGGCAAGCTCCCGGTCACGTTCCCCTCGGCCATTTTGACAATCTCGCTCTTCCCCCAGGAGGTTTCGACTACAAATACTATCTCTCGTCCAGCTACTCGCACTTCACTGACCCCGGCTGGCACCGTTATTTCCTCGATGATTGACGAGTTTGGGCCCATGTAAATTACCGCGTCGGCCATCCTCGCCAATCTCGTGGCAGCGGCGTCGGCCTTCTCGACTTCGAGGCTCTGCGAGAGCGAGGCCGAATACATCGAGATTCCGAAAAGCAGGGGTATGACTATTACGACGGCAATCCCGATTACGGCAATAACCTCGCTCGCCACCTGTCCCCGCATGGATAAACCTATGGGGATTAAGGATTAAAAATCAAACAGCATTCGTCATCCCTCCAGGTAGGGGGTTTAAATATCACTTTTGGCATATTATAAGACCTTAGTATGCATTCGCAACCTATCAAGAGCATTGCCCAGAAACACGGCGGATTCCCCAGCGGAGTCTTCCCTACCACTACCTTCTGGAAAAAATATGGATATAAACGCAGCTGCGATATATCCGAGTCTGGAAAGCGAAACTTCGATGACGCGCTGAGAACTTCCATAACCCCGAAATCCCTCGGCGACCCTGCAGTTGAATGCGCAATCAGAATAAGGAGGGACGTCCGAGCCGGCAATTGGGGCGCGCTTCAAGAATATTACGTGGGGGAAGCCGAGGCCACGCGCTCCGTTATAAGGCACTCGCTTGGCGAGAAAAACGCAGCTGTGATTCTCGCTGATAGCGGGACCGGCGCAACAACGATGATTTTCCATCTACTCGGCCCGAAGCACGGGGATAGGGTTTTGACAACCCGCTCCTGCGGCATGCTTAACCCGCAGGTATTCGAAGGGAAAGACCCGAACTCGTTAAACGAATTGTTTCTTTCCACCCCTAATGTAGGGCTTTTCTCAAAGCCAGAGAAGGCCGAAAACGTGAATCTCGATGTGAAAACCGTTCACATAGAACTCTATACTCCCGATATGCGGTCCATCCCAGACTCAGGGATAATAAAAGAAGCTAGGAGCAGAATACTTGATGAAAAAATAAGGCTCTTCGTATTCCCGTTCGTAAGCCGCGAGGGCAGGCTCATGCCTTTCAAAGAGATTGCGGGAATAGTAAGAGAAGAGAACCGAAGGAGGGCGAAGCTCGGCTTGGAAAGAGTTTGGCTTGCCCTGGACGCGGTTCAGGCAATAGGAAAAACGGATTTCGAGTTACTCCGCAAGCCGCTTTCCAACTGTGATTTCATATTCTTCAGCTCGTGCAAGGGGCTCGGAGGGCTTCCTATCTCGTCCGCGTTTGTGGCCAGAAATGAGACAATCGAGAAGCTTCTCCCGAACCTAATGAACTCGCCCTTCTCAGCCCACGTAAGGCACCTTTCGTTCCCAGAGGAGTTCGAGAGGAAGCTTAAGCTGGTTGTGGAGCGAAACGGCATAGTCATCTCGCTTCCAGAGGTTGTTTCCTTCAGGGCTGCGATAAAGGGCTTCTTTGGCCCGAATGCGAAGATTCCCGATGACATGTTTCTCTCGTTGAGCGATGGACAGATGGCTGAAAACGTCAGCATGCATCTTGCTTATCCCAGTCATCTAGCATCCCGATTAAGATGCGCCATAGAGGAGCTTTCCATGAAAAAGGCGATAAGGCCGATTTGGGATGAGCACGGCGTCAGATTTCCCGCGTCAGTCGTTACTTTCTACATCGAGTCCCCCCGCGCATACGATGTTCGCGCAAAGATGATCCAAGACCACGGCGTAGTTGTCGGTTTTGTCCAGAAGGATGAGAGCGTAGCTCCAAAACAAAGCGACGGAGTTATCAGAACCGCGTTCCCGGCGTACAGGGAGCCGCCTAACTCCGAAGAGCTAATTCCGCTGCTCGATAGGTATGTGGCTGGCGTGTCTTTTGCTCTTGCCAAAGCGCAATAAACCTCAGAGCCACTAATGCCCAGCGCTTCAGCTAACTCTCCTGAAAAATAAAATTTCGCGATTTCGTGCGCGTTCGAACGCGCACCCGCTCGAGCGGACACCGTTTTTGTTTGAGTTATCGCTACCGCTAGTTCTCGTAAAAATTCTGCGTAAACCACGATTGTACGGGACGATTGCGTTTTAACCGAATATGGTGGCATAGGCGTTAGTAACGGCGGGCTGAACAGTTCGCGTGAGCTAACCGCTTACACCCCCGTCCTATCAAAAGGGTCTGCTACCCTAGCCTTAGGCCGCCTCGTTTTGAGAATGGCTTCGTCCTTAGATGCTTTCAGGTCTTATCCATTGGCGCGTAGCTGCCCGGCATTGCTTTGCACAACCGGTAGACCAGAGGCGCCGAACCCCGGTTCCTCTCGTACTTTGGGGTCCTTCCTCTCAGGCGACCAACACTCCTAGTAGATACTACCGTACTGTCTCGCGACGTACTGAACCCAGCTCATGTAGGTCTTTAATGGATGAACAACCCAACCATTGGCGGCTCCTGCACCGCCAGGATGACCTAAGCCGACAGCGATGTA
>JAPLWU010000136.1 GCA_026396425.1 Microcaldota archaeon
CCTTGATTGGACTGTCCCCGAGGACCTCGCGAAACAGAATGTCATTGTTGGGGGGAAGACTCTCGACTACAAATACGGCGAATGCCCGGACGAGATGGCCATGATAAACAAGGCCTTCATCGAGGTAATGACCGAGGGGGATGCCAACGGAAGGGTTTTCACTTTCCCAATCCCCACCTATAACATAACGCGCGAGTTCAACTGGGACGACGAGAACAGCCAGCTCCTCTTCGGCATGGCTGCCAAGTACGGCCTGCCGTATTTCCAGAACTTCGTCAACAGCACGCTAAAGCCCAGCGACGTGAGGAGCATGTGCTGCAGGCTCCAGATGGACGTGAGGGAATTGAAGAACCGGGGAGGCGGGCTGTTCGGCGCGGGCGAGATGACCGGCTCCGTGGGAGTCGTAACGATAAACATGCCGCGCATAGGATATCTTGCGAAGGATGAGCGGGATTACGTGGAGAGGCTGGGCCACTTGATGGAGCTGGCCAAAAATTCCCTTGAAATAAAGAGGGGAGTTGTGCAGAAGAACATCAACAACGGGCTCATGCCCTACTCTAAAAGGTATCTGGGCAACCTGAACAACCATTTCTCCACCATAGGATTAAACGGCATGAACGAATCGCTGCTCAACTTCATGGACGACGGCATAGCGAGCCCTGATGGGAAGAAGTTCACGCTCAAGATGCTCGACTACATGCGCGAGAGGCTGAAGGAGTTCCAGGGCGAGACCGGAAACTTCTACAACCTGGAGGCAACGCCCGCCGAGGGGACGAGCTACAGGCTCGCGAAAATCGACAAGGCAGCCTATCCGGAAATAAAATCCGCGAACGAGGAGGCCGTGAAGAAGGGCGCCGCGCCCTACTATACGAATTCCACGCAGCTGCCGGTCGGCTACACTGACGACATATTCGATGCGCTCGAGCACCAGGACGAGATACAGACGAAATACACGGGCGGAACCGTGTTCCACTGCTTCATAGGCGAGAGAATAGAGAGCTGGGAGACGTGCAGCAAGCTGGTGAAGAGAATCGCCTACAACTCGAGGCTCCCGTACTACACAATCACGCCGACGTTCAGCGTGTGCCCGGTGCACGGTTATCTTGTGGGGGAGCACTGGAAGTGCCCGGTCGAGGTTTGAGCCGGGAGCGGGGGTTTGGGATTGCGTTGCATGAGAGGAAAGCGAGGAGCGAAGGGAAAGGAAACGGGGAGTGCCATGGCAAAACGCGATAAGGACGGGCGAGCACTCGAGGCGAGGGTTCGCGAGTATTGTAACGATGACGAAATGCGATAAGAACGAACGGAGTCTTGAGGCGAGGGTTCGCGAGTATTGTAGGTAGAGGTGTTTGGAATGGACAAATGCGACAAGGATTGCGAGGTTTACAGCAGGGTAGTCGGCTACTTCAGGCCAGTCCAGAACTGGAACCTGGGAAAGAAGCAGGAGTTTGAGGACAGGAATGAGTTCAGGGTGGACAAGTCGCTGGAGAGCAAGCACGGGAAAAAAGAGTAAAGGCGGATTCCATGCCCATGAGGATAGGGGGGCTCCAGAAGACCTCGCTGATCGAATACCCGGGCCACATATCCGCCATCGTCTTCCTCTCGGGCTGCAACCTGCGCTGCCCCTTCTGCCACAACCGCGACCTCGTTATCGGGAATCCGTCCCTGCGCGAAATTCCGAAAGGCGAATTTGTCGAGTGGCTAAAAACAAGGAAAAAATACCTCGACGGGGTATCCATAACCGGCGGAGAGCCGCTCATGAACGATTTGGATGAGCTTGCCGCGTTTATGGGCGGGATAAAAGGCCTCGGTTTTGACGTTAAACTGGATACCAACGGCGGATATCCCGAAAAACTTGAAAGACTGATTGATTTGGGGCTTGTCGACTACGTGGCGATGGACATAAAAACTTCACGCGAGAAGTATGAAAAGGCCGCGGGGGCCAAAGTCGACATTGACGCAATTGGCAGGAGCATCCGCCTGATAATGGAGAAGGCCAAGGACTACGAGTTCAGGACGACCGTCGTTCCCGGCCTCGTGGCAACCGAGGATGTGGAAGAAATAGCCTCCCTGATAAGCGGGGCGAAGAGGTATTTCCTCCAGCAGTTCAGGCCGATTAGCACGGTTGATGCGGAGTATGGGAAAATCGAACCTTATCCGCAAAAAACGCTTGAAAAAATGAGGGATGCCGCGAAGAAATACGTCAAAGAAGTGAAGATAAGGGGAATTTGAGATTCGGGGCGAGGAAGTTTGAAGTTCGAGGCGAGGAAGGACGTTTGGAATAATGGGATGCGGGTTCGGGAGTAGGAAGTTCGGGGCGAGGGAAGGGGTTTGGGATTTGAGGAATTGCGTTTGGAATATCGAAGCGAGGAATGAAGCAAAGGAATGTTTCGAGGAAGTAAAAATTCGTTGAAAGCGAGGTGCATGCGATGTATCATCCTGGAAAAATAGTGAAGGTTTTCGCGCCCGGACGGAAGGAGGTAATTTCTGCTGGCGGGGCGACGCTCGCACTCGTGGCAATGTGGGACGATAACATCATGACGCTCGAGATTGACAAAAAGATAGAGAAGAAAGTGGGCGAGGGCGACGTTGTTCTCGTCGACTACGGGCCAATGGGGAAGATTGGCGTGCCCGTGCCGAGGCAGGTCATAACTACCGTGCTCAAGGGCGAGACGGCGCGCCAGACATGGGAGAAGTACAAGAAATACAACGACGGGAGGAAGGGCGGCCAGCCCAATGCCATGCCGCCGATGCCCGTGCCAAGGTATATCGGTTGATTCCTGGTAGATTTACAGTGTGGTAAAATGAGCAACTTGAAGCCCATGGACGAGGTAAACGCCTGGATTGACAACGCGAATAGATACCTGAAGGTCGAGGACGACGTAATCGACATCCTGAGGACGCCCCAGAAGATTTTCACCGTGAGGATGCCCGTGCGGATGGACGACGGGAGGATAAAGGTGTTCTTGGGCTACAGGGTCCAGCACTGCGACGTGAGGGGGCCGTACAAGGGGGGAATCCGCTACCACCCCGACGTCTCGCTCGAGGAGGTGGAGGCGCTCGCCGCGCTCATGACCATGAAATGCGCCGTGGTCAACATCCCGTACGGGGGCGCGAAGGGCGCGGTCATTTGCGACCCGAAGAAGATGAGCAAGGGGGAACTCATGCGGCTCACGCGCAGGTATACGGCAATGCTGTTTCCGATAATAGGGCCCGAGAAGGACATACCCGCGCCCGACGTAAACACGAACGCCGAGGTGATGGCGTGGATAATGGACACTTACAGC
>JAPLWU010000126.1 GCA_026396425.1 Microcaldota archaeon
GAGAAGGTGCGGGAAAAGCACGCTGATGCAGCAGATTCGCAGGAAAAGCGGCGGGGGCCGTTACTTCAATTTTGAAGACCCGAGGGTAGCGGGCTTCCAGGCCGGCGATTTCCAAAAGCTCTTGGGCGCATTGCAAGATGCTTACGGCGAGCATGGGGTATACTACTTTGACGAAATCCAGGTGGTTGACAAGTGGGAATGGTTCGCCCGCCAGTTACTCGATGCAAATAGACAGGTAGTCATCACCGGATCTAATGCTTCCCTTTTCGGAAGGGAGACCGGGACGAAGCTCACCGGCCGGCACCTTGATACCGAAGTGTTCCCGTTCAGCTTCGTTGAGGCGGCCAGGTTTTTCAAGCAGTCGCCAAACGTCCAATCGTACGCCGCATACCTGGAAAAGGGAGGTTTTCCGGAGTACCTCAAAACCGGCCGTTCCGAGGTCCTTCAGAGGCTTTTTGACGACATCCTCGCAAGGGATATTGTTACGAGACACAACATCCGAAACTCCGTTCAGTTACGGGAGCTTGCAATCTCCCTTGTGTCTAACATCGGGAAAGAATTCTCCTACCACTCGCAGAAGAAAGCGCTGGAAATCCCAGCGGTGCAGACGGTAATAGACTACATATCCTACTTTCAGGAGTCGTTTCTCCTGTTCGCAGTGCAGAAGTTTGACTATTCGTACAGGAAGCGCTTGATAGGCCCAAAGAAAATATACGCGGTGGATACGGGACTCGCAAAAAATCTTTCGGCGACTTTCAGCGAAGACCGCGGCAGGATGCTTGAAAACGCGGTTTACCTGGAATTGCGCAGACGGCACGGCCCGGACTCGGTGTTCTTCTACAAGGGGAACCGGGAATGTGATTTCATAATAAGCAAAAAAGGCAAGCCCGCCATGGCAATCCAGGCCGCATATTCCCTAGATCGCGACAACGAGAAGCGTGAAACCGCAGGGCTCGTGGAAGCGATGAACAGATTCTCGCTTGGAGAAGGGCTCATACTGACCTTTGATCAGGAGGACGAGCTTAAGGAAGCTGGGAAGAAAATTAAAGTTGAGCCGGTCTGGGAATGGTCATCTGCCTGAAGGACTAACTTTGGCAGGCGAGCTTCTCTCCTATGCGGTTAGGTTTAGAATACCATCGCCATTCCAGTAAACGAAGCAAACGCCTTATGTATCCTGCGTCGAATCGGCTTTGAGTTTTTCGTCAACGTAATACTCGCACACAGACGGCTCAAGGATCGGCAAATTCCCTTCCCTGCACTGCGTCACTTTCGCGCAAACCGCCTTGTTCCTGTAATTTACTGCAATCGTTTTCACGCACTCAAAGCAGTCGGATTCATCCCCAATCAATGACCCGTTAGCAGAGAAGCAGGAGCGGTCCACGGCGTCAAGGAGTTCCGAAAGGGTCGGCCCGCAGGACTGGTTGCCCCCTATCACTATGCTGGCTTGGCTGCTTGAAACCACGCCCGGGCATTGCGCCTTGTTTGCAACCTCCGAGCCGTCCGTACATACGTATACTTTTTGCGACGCTGTTTGAGTGGTGCATCCGAAAATGAGTACAAGTATGAGAAGCAATGCCGAAAGATGGGATCTCACAAACGGCTATGTATGCGACGACGTTTATAAGTATTTCGAATCTGTATTGTGTTCTATGGTCCGCGGATATTCGCTTTCAATGGAGAAATAATCGAAAGAGCAGGGTTTCATGACTCAATCGTATCAAAAAACATAACCTTTATATATTATAGCTATCAAATTTGATACGATGAGAATAAGCAGACGGGAAGCCGAGCTGCTGGATTTCCTGGCTGGAAAAAAGGCAGATACGAAAGAAGTAGCGCAGGCCTTGGGGATGAGGAAGCCAAATCTTTTCAGGCACACGAAAAAACTGGCGTCTCACGGGCTCATAAGAATATCAAAGAAAGGGAGAACAAGGGAGCTGGCGCTCGAAGACAGGATAGCTTTCGGAGCGTCAAATATGAGAAGCGCGTTTCCGGACATCAAGCTGGGCGAAATACTCGCCGGCAAAACGCCTTACCTGCTGGCCCACATAAAATCCGGGAGAGATTTCAAAATAAGCGGGCTTGACTTGCCCGAAGCAACTTCCAAGAGGATTTTGGCGAAACTGCGCAAGGCGGGATTCGTTTCCATGCGGAAGAAAGGCGTCTACCACCTGAGAACCGAAGCCGAAATCGTTGCCGAGTTCTGCAGGCAAACGCTCATGGCCGTCCATTCAACCGAGGCGGAAGGCGAACTTGGAAAGATAAGCCGGGCAGTTTATTCATTTGACAGCGCAAGTGAGCTGGGCGCCATTTTCGTTACCGAGAGGGAAGCCGCCCCGAAGCACTACTGGCCGACCGCTTATACAGTGGCCCATGAATTCGGACTGCAGACAATACAAGCGGGCAGGTGGTATTACGCGAACAATAAACCGGACCTGGAGGACGTGGCGCTCCACATTCTCGCGGTCAGCAAGGACGCGAGGGGCGTAATATACGCGACCGTATTGATTCTGAAGAACAAACGCAATCCGAGGCTGCTTCTAAGGAAGAGGCAGACGTTTGGGCTTGGCAGGGAATACCTGCTCGGGTTTGTGGAGTTCTTGGAAAGCAGGGGAGGAAAGCCTTTTGAAGGAGTGGATTCGTTCGAAGAGATAGGGGTGATGCTCGATGAAACAGTTTGATTCAGAGTACATAGGGCGCGAGCTTACCGAAATCGGAATCAGGGTGAAGAAGCCAATCAGAATCTACCTGATCGGGGGCTGCGCAATGTCATTCAGGGGGCTTAAGGAAACAACCAAGGATATCGATATCGTGTTCAAAAGCAAGAGGGACTATGAAGCGTTTTGTGACGCCCTGTTTGGGGCGCAGTATTTCGAACCGGTCGTTATTCGGGCCGAGCATGGAAAGCTAAACGCAACCAGGATGTACGAGAATAAAGACGGCTTTCACCTTGACCTGTTCTTGAAACGCGTTTGCATGAAGATGGAGCTGTCGAAAGGCATGGAGGGAAGGGCCGAGTTTCACAAGCAATACGGCAAAATGGCGGTTTGCCTGGTTTCAAAAGAGGACATATTCCTCTTCAAGAGTCTGGCAAGCGAGAGGAGAAAGAGGGACATGAGCGACATGAGGGCGCTATACTCGAACCTTGATTGGAAGCTGGTGAAGGAGGAGCTTCTTTCGCAACGGCTTTCAGGGGAATTGATTGAGTTGGTTATCAGGCGTCTCGAAGAATTCAAAACTACGTATGATTTAGACGTGCCGCTTCTCGATGACTTAAAGAAACCAATGAAGGGATAGGCGAGGTTTTTCTTATCGCTCCTCCATCAGCAGGACATTCGGAGGGACCACTGGTATTCGCTTTCGATGGAGAAATAGTCTCTTACGCCATCAGCCGGATAAACGTTGCATTCTGGAATTGCCCATCGGAAGCTTTAAATATAGGAACGCTTATACTTGTCTTAAACATACGTATGATAATATTGATATTAATATGCGCAAGGCGGTAAAATGGCACCGAAAAAGCTGAAACTTCGGAAGGGCCTGGGGGCGCTGGGCTCGACTCTTCTTTCAAAGCTCAGCGCGGAAAAGAGGGAGGAGGTCTTTACGGTAGCCGAGGCCGAAGAAGTTTTGGGGCTGAGGGGCGGAAGGTTGTGGAGACTGCTGCACGAGCTGTCCGGGAGCAGGTGGATTGAGAGAATCGAGAGGGGGATGTACCTCATGATTCCGCTCGAGTCGGGGCCGGACGAGAATTACGGCACCCATCAGAACATAATAGCGAGGAAGCTGGCCAGCCCGTATTACAT
>JAPLWU010000108.1 GCA_026396425.1 Microcaldota archaeon
GCGGGAAGAGGAGGATTCGAACTCCGATGGGCGGGCTTCTTCCGAGAATATGCTGATTTTGCTCACGCGATGTAAGCGTTGTAGCACGCTCCCTCAACCGAAACCATGCACGGGCCCACCGGTTTTTGCGGCGTGCATTTCTTTCCGAAAAGCGGGCATTTTTGGGGGGAAATCTTGCCGCGCAAAACGGCGGAGCAACTGCAGCCGGAAGGCATCCCTGAAGACGAAGCAACTTTCACTCCGAACTTTTTTGTTGCATCGAACCTCCCGAACTTGCCCTTCAGTTTCATTCCCGAGTTCGGAATTTTTCCGAGGCCTCTCCACTCCGCATGCTCTTTTCCGAAAACTTTTTTCAGGGCCGAAATCGACTTCGCATTCCCGTTTTTCTTTACTGCCCTTTCGTATTCATTTACGACTCCGGTCTCGCCCATTCGTATCATTCGCAGGAGAACCAGCACTGACAATAAGATGTCGCCGGGCTCAAAACCGGATACGACTTGCGCCACACCGTATTTTTTGCTGAGAAACATGAAAGCATCGGAACCTATTACCGTCGCCACGTGGCCCGGGTCGATGAAGCCGTCAATCCTGACCTCGCCGCCCCTGAGCAGGGCTTCCATGGCTGGCGGAAACCACCGGTGCGCATTGACGATGTAGAAGTTTGATGGAGGCGAAGCGAGCAAAACCGAAGCAGTTGTAGGCGCGGTCGTCTCGAAACCGATTGCGATGTGAACAACATCAGTGCCACTCGCCTCGTTTCGTCGTGCAATTTCCACCGCATCCGCAATCGAATAAACAACTCTAACGTCCGCTCCCATTGCCTTGGCTTCCTCAAGCGTCCCCGCGCTTCCCGGGAGGCGCATCACATCGCCGAAAGTGGTGATTATCGCGCCCTTATCCGCGATTTTTATGGCCGCGTCCACCACTCCAGTTGGGGTTATGCAGACCGGGCAACCGGGCCCTGAAACGAGGCGCACGTTTTTCGGGAGAATCCCGCGGATTCCGAACCGCTCGACGGCCTGGGTGTGGGAGCCGCAAACCTCCATCAAAGTGACATTGCCGAGGTATTTCGCCTCCTCCCGAATTTTCGCAAGAATCCTCTCAATCAGTTTTTTGTCGAGAAATTCGCCTGCATTCATAGGGAGAACACCTGCCTCAGCAGCTTCGTTGTTTTTTTGGCGTTTTTAGGGTCAAGCTTCTCGATTGCGAAACCGGTATGAACCAAAACATAGTCGCCTTTCTTCGCATCCACCAAATCCAATCTCACCCTTCGCCTCGCTCCCTCGAAGTCGACAACCCCTTCGTTTCCCTCGATTGTTATTAATTTTCCTGGATAGGCGAGGCACATGATTGGGGTATGGATGAAAGAAATAATAAAACGATGGGGCCAACCCTTTTCCGTGGCGTACGAAATCGAAGTTCGCGGAGTCGTGCAGGGCGTTGGCTTCCGTCCGTTCATATATCGGCTAGCTAAGGCAATGAAAGTGAACGGGGACGTGCGAAACGTGGGCTACGGCGTTAGGATACGGCTGGACTGCGGCGAAAAAGAGATGAAAAAATTCGTAGAAAAAATGAAAAAAGAACTTCCGCCCCTCGCCAGGATAGACAAAATCGAAACGAAAAAAACGAAAATTATTTTTTCCCCGAAAGACGGGAATTTCCGCATAGTCCCTTCGCTTGCTACTGGCGAATTTCCCGAGGTTAGCCCTGATGTTTGCATATGCAAAAACTGCCTGCGCGAGATGCTCGACCCGAAGGACAGGCGCTACCTCCACCCCTTCATCAACTGCACGGACTGCGGCCCGAGATTGACCGTGATTCTGGCGACTCCTTACGACAGGGAGAATACCACGATGAAGGCGTTCCGGATGTGCCCCGAATGCAGGGAGGAATATGAAAATCCGGAAAGCAGGCGCTTCCATGCCCAGCCCATCTCCTGCAACGAATGCGGGCCGAAATACGAATTGCTGGGCGGGAGGGGAAAAAAATACGCGAACGCGGTGGAAAAGGCGGGCGAACTTCTCGCAAGGGGAAAGATAATTGCGGTGAAAGGGATTGGTGGATTCCACCTCGTCTGCAACGCGAAAAACGAGGAAGCGGTTGCGGGATTGAGGAGGGCAAAACATAGAAAAACGAAACCTTTTGCCCTGATGGCAAGGGATTTGGAAACTGCGAAGCGGATTGCGCATGTTTCGAAAAATGAAATTGGAATCCTAACTTCTCCGGAGAGGCCAATCGTGATTTTGGAATCGAATGGAAAGCTCGAATCAATCTCCCCGAATCTCGATTCCATCGGGATTATGCTTCCATACGCGCCAATCCATCATTTGCTGTTCCGCCACTCCCGCCTGCCGTTGCTGGTGATGACGAGCGCGAACGAGGCAGGAGAACCGCTGATAATTGAAAATAAAAAGGCGCTCGGGTTGAAAGTCGCAGATTTTGTTCTCGCGCACAATCGCGGCATAGCGGCGGGTTGCGATGATTCCGTCGTGAAGGAAGTGGCTGGTCGGACTTCAATTCTCCGCTATTCGAGGGGCATGGCGCCGGAATCAATCGAAGTCGGGGTTGGAGGCGAGGCCATTGGGCTTGGAGCGGAACTGAACGCGAATTTCTGCATCATTCGGGGAGGGCGAGCCTACGTTTCGCAGTATCAGGGGGATTTGGACGATTATGCAGCCTATGAAAATTACGAAAAAAACATCGCAAGGTACGCGAGGATGCTGAAAATTGATTTGAAAAAAACCCCAATAGCCTGCGATTTGCATCCCGACTTCGAAACGACTGCTCTTGCGGAAAAAATCTCAAAAAATCCGGTTCGCGTGCAGCACCATTTCGCGCACCTCCACGCATGCATGGCCGAGAACGGTTTGAGCGACGGAATTGGGATAATTTTGGACGGCTACGGCTACGGGAGCGACGGAAGCGCGTGGGGCGGCGAGGTGTTGGTTTCGGACGAAAAAAGAATCGGGCATATCGAAGAATTCGAATTGATTGGCGGCGATTTGGCAGCGAGGGAGCCCGGGAGAATTCTTTATGCGATATTGCGAAAAAAAATGTCGGCGGGCGAATGCGAAAGGGTTTTTTCGAAACGATTTGGGATTGACGCGAGGATTTGGGAAAAGCAGTTGGCTAAAAAAATAAACTGCGCTACGACCACCTCTTGCGGGAGAGTTTTGGATGCTGCTTCGTTCCTGTTCGCCGGATGCCGAGAAAGGACTTACGAGGGAGAACCCGCCATGCGATTGGAGGCAATTGCGGCGGATAAGGAAGGACGAAAGGGATTCGAGGCCGGGATACGCGAGGAAAACGGAACCTGTGTTTTGGATGTTTCCGAATTTTTCGTCGAATTGCTGGGCGAGAAAAATGCGCGAGTTGGCGCGGGAAAAGTCCACGACTATTTGGCCGGAGGTTTTGTGCGGATTGCGGGCGAGGCCGCGAAAGAGCGGGGCCTGAAGGGAGCCTGCCTCAGCGGCGGCGTAATGTATAACCGACGCATCCCTAGGCGAATCGAGGATGAGTTGGCGGGAATTGGACTGGCGGCGTATTTTCATAGGCGACTTCCGTGCGGGGACGGGTGCGTGTCATTCGGCCAGGCGGTGCTCGCGCTCAAGCGGTAATGATTAATAAATTGCCGCGCATATAGGGGCACATGGCCCGGGAGCTGACGGCCAACGAGAAATCCTTCATTCTTTCCCTCGTTTGCCCGCAGGAGAAGGATGGCGGAGCATCCGGAAGGGCCGCAAAGCCGAATTTCTCGAGGATAAAAAAGCGCCTTCTCGGGAGGGGGATTGTTTCCTATTTCCCGCACTTCAATCCGCTCAAGTTTGAGGAGTTCAAGATACTCAACATCGTCTGGCTCGAGTACAAGAACCCCAGGAGCAGGCGGAGCGTCATGCGGGCAATACGGAAGCTCAATGTCCACGTCCCGCACCTGTTCCGCTACCAGTCCAAGGACTTCGCCTGCGGTTTCCTGATGTCCCGCTCGTACTCGGAAGCGAACGAGCAGCGCGCCTTGTTCCTGGAGATGAAGCCCTATGCCATGCGCGTCGAGTGGAGGATGATGCCGGTAAGCGACCTGAGGATTGCGTTCTTCTCGCATGAATCTGTCCCTTACCTGCTGGGCGTCCCCATGAAGAAATGCAAACAGGTAGTTGGGGAATACTGCCCCGAAGCCATTTCGGGAACGGAAAGGAGGGCGCTGCTGGAGCTGATGGCAAACCCGGAGAAGAGCCTCTCGACGAAGGCGCGCAATCTCGGGATGACCCCCTCGAACCTGGCCAGGATAAGGAAAACGCTGCTCGCCAGGGGCATCCTTCTCCCGGAGATAAAGGTGCGTATACACAACCTGCCCGGCGTCAACTTCGTGGTCCTGTGCCTGCTCGACTGCGGTTGCAGGATAAAGCTGTGCAGGCACATCCTGTCCGTAGCCCGCGAATTCCCCGAGGTCGATATGGTCGTCTCTTCGGGCGACGTGTGCTTCCTGCTGGCATACTTCAAGGATTACGGGCGCGCCGAGGACTTCAGAATAAGGACGATGGGGTGCGAGAAGATGGGCGCGATATACTGGAAGGCGATAACGGTGCTGGACTTCACCCTCGACACGATGGTTTGCGAGCTGCTTGGTGGTCCGCCTTACTCAAAAAAAGTACAGATTAGAGGGCTATAATGATGATTTTTTGAATTATTTGACCTATAAAATGAAAAAACGGCCAGAAATCGAAAGATTTATATATCTGCATTGAGAATGCAGTAATGCCGGTTTATTTCCGGCCCTATTTGGGTCTGAATAAACCACCCCAAACCAATGAGTCAGTTGAGCCCCGACCACGAATTCTATTGCGTCCCCGGTCGGGGTTTCAAACTGATGAGGCAAAAACCCACGACGCCAGTCCTGACGATAACCTTTTAAATTTACGACGGGGAGCCATAACCGTGATAGACATCCCGTTCCTGAGGAGGGGGGAAAAGGCAGGGCCAGAGAAGGGGAAGGAGGAGCCCGAGGAGCCGCCGGCAAAGCACAAGTGCCGGGCAGCGCTCTACAAGCACATCATCGAGAGGTACAGGGAGCAGATAGAGGCGGGCGAAAGTAAGACCATCCCAGAGCTCCGCGGGCTCGTCAACCCTAACGACAAGACAGTGGCGGCCATAGCCGACCACATGAGGGGCTCGTTCCATCCATACGTATACGAGGAGAAGTTCCTCCTCGCGGCAAGGAAGGCATTCGAGTTCGTGCGGGACGACATAGAGCTGGAGTCGCTGCCCGTGGACTTCTGGCTGTATCCCGAGGACATCGTGGAATTGGGGGTGGCCGACGCAGTTGATAAGGCCATGCTCCTGTGCTCCCTGCTCATCGCGCTCGAGAACGAGAGCGCCAGGGTCGTTGTCGAAACAGACGGAACCAGGCGCGCCTTCGTGACCTTCGACTTCAAGGGCTCGTTCCATATCCTCGACCCCGTGCAGGACATATTCGAGTCGGGCGTGAAGGAGGATTTAATCCGGAAGCACGTGCAGGGGGATAATTATAAATTGGTTTACGAATTCAACAATAAGGAATACGAGGAGTGGTAATAGGAATAGAGATGCGGAACGGCAATCGCGAGTTATTGGTGCGAGGAATGCGATTCCAATCTTTTCGAGATGCGATGGCCGAAATCCGTTGTGGTTTCCGATCTTTTTGGTTTGATGGTGATGCGATGATTGAAATAGACAGGACCAAGTGCGCCTATTGCGGCGCATGCGTGGGCGTATGCCCGGCCATGGCCCTAAGGCTAAGGGATATATACGTGGAAGTGTATAATGATAAGTGCACATCGTGCGGCGCGTGCGTGAGGGCGTGCCCCATGAATGCAATCGAGCTCAAAAAGTGATTAGTTTGAACGATAATTACGACGTAATGGTTGTTGGCGCAGGGCCCGCGGGCTCTTCGGCAGCGAAGCACGCGGCTGAAGGCGGGGCTAGCGTTCTCCTCGTCGATAGGAAGAAGGAGTTCGGCGTGCCCGTGAGATGCGGGGAGGGAGTAGGCAGCCACTGGCTGAAGGAGCTGGGCATAAGCATCAGCGACAGGTCCGTATGCGCCCGCATAAAGGGGGCGAAGCTCGTTTCGCCGGATTTGAAATCGTCGGTAACCATAAGCACGCCAGAGACGATGGGCTACGTTCTCGACAGGAAGGTGTTCGACCGCGAGCTAGCAATCGACGCGGCCCGCGCCGGAGCGGAAACCGCCCTTAAGACCGAAGTGGTCGGAGTAACCAAAAACAACGGCAAGGTCACTGGCGCGATTCTCGAATACGACGGGAAGAAAACGGAAGTAAAATCGAAAATATTGATAGCTGCCGACGGTGGCGAGTCGCTCGTGGCGAGGATGGCGGGAATAAACACGCTCGCAACCCTTTACGATTCCGACTTCGGGGTCGAGTACGAGATGGCCAACGTCGAATGCGAGGGCCTCATAGAAATTTATTTCGGCAAATCCTGGGCCCCGCGCGGCTACGCGTGGGTTTTCCCAAAGGGGGAGGACGTCGCAAACGTGGGCGTCGGCATAGGCGGGATGGAGAAGCCGAACGCAATCCATTACCTCAACAAATTCCTGGAGCTCGACAGGTTCAAGAAGGCGCAGCCGGTCGCGCTCAAGGCGGGAATAATACCCGTGGGCGCACCGTGCAGGCAGCTCGTGGCCGACGGCCTAATGGTCGTGGGAACTTCGGCGCACCAGGTCGACCCCATACACGGAGGGGGCATATGCCTTGCCATAGACGCGGGGAACATCGCCGGCAAGGTGGCGGCCAAATGCGTGGGCGAGGGGAAATCCGACGCAAAGGCGCTTTCGGAATATGAGAAGACCTGGCGCTCTGCGAGGGAGAAGAAGCTCCTGCGCAGGCTGCTGCTCCGCAAGGTGCTGGAGGAGCTGAACGACGACGATTACAACGCGGCCATAGGGTGCCTGAACGACGCCGACGTCGGGAAGCTGCTCGACGGCAATTACGCGCCGGTGGCGGGAAAGGTTCTCACCGCCAGGCCGCAGCTGCTCAGGGCGCTCAAGGCGCTGTTGACTTCGTCAGAGACTGGAAGAACGCTTTAAGCAGGCAACTGGTGCAAAACATGAAACCAAACCCGAGGGCAAAACTCGTGTGGGTGGCGCAGGCCATGGGCTATGCACTGCCCATACTTTTCGTGCTATTAGCGGCAGGATTCGGACTGGCCTCGGTTTTCAGGGCGGAGATAATGCCGGGAGTTGACAATCTTTTCGTCTGCGCCGGGGTTTTCGTGGCCGTTTCGATGCTTTGCGCTTTTCTCTTCTACGTTTGGGCCCAGCTCAGGTACAAGGGCCATTCCTTCGAACTCGGTAACGACGGAGTCATAATTTCGGACGGGCTGATAGCGAAGAGGTACGCAAGCATACCCTTCTCGGAGATAGCGGAGATAAACTACGACAATGAAGGCATGCTCGGGCTGGCGGAGAACATATTCGGGAGCTACATGGTCACCCTGACCACGACGGAGGGGAAGCGGGCGAGGATGCACGGCATAGAGGACCCCTCGGAATTCGTAAAAGGCCTGATGGCAAAGAAGTATGGAATCACGCCTGGCGAGCAGACGTACGCGACCGAGGCGGGCCTGCCGGCGCCCGTTGCACCCGAGCCGGATGCGGTTTTCTCCGGTGACGCCGTTAGGCCCGGGCCAGGGGTTAGGGCGAGACCCGAGGAGTTGGCTTGGCCCGAGGAAAGATATGGGGCCGGGGAGAAGGGATTCGCGCCCGCCTTGCCGCAGCAAACGGTTTCGCCGGAAAAACCACCAGCTGAAACGCCACGGGCAAAGGGGCAGACTTTCACGATATTGGCGGGCGATGTTGGTGAGCAGCCCGAGCCGCAGGATTACGCATACTCGATGGAGCATGACTCGCCCGAAGCGCAGGAACCAAAAATAAAAGAGGAGCGCGAATACGGCGGGGAAGGGTTGGCGGGGAGGCAAAGAACGGCATCGGACGAGCAACGCGGGAATATGACGGGCGGGAGTGGAAACGAAGAACCTGACGAACCGCCAGGGCGGGAAAGCGGACAGAGAACAGGATACGAAAAGCGCGGCTTCTCGCCCGAGGAAAAGCAGGACCTCGCCTCCGAACTCAGGGAGATACGGAGGGCACTCGAGTCCATCGGGCCGCGCGGCTGACCGCAAGGTATAAGATAATTGGAGTAATACTTAATCCGCTGGATTATGGGTGTTTTTTATGGAGCTTAACAAATACGAGAAGGCGCGGCTCATCGGCGCAAGGGCACTGCAGCTCGCAACAGGGGCGCCGCCGCTAATCGAGATAGCCGGCGAGATGGCCCTCAACCCGGTCAGCATATCCTTTCTCGAATTCGAGAGGGGAGTTATACCCATCGTGGTGGTCAAGGACTGAGACGCTTTGGCGTGAGGTGATTGTTTGATTGAGCTTTTGGTCGGAGTTCTGGGCGTTATTCTCGTGGTGGCGGTTCTCTACCTCATCTGGGTATTCAACGCATTCATCACGCTCAGGAGCAGGATTGACAACGCGTGGTCGCAGATTGACGTCCAGCTCAAGAGGAGATTTGACCTCATACCCAACCTCGTTGAGACCGTGAAGGGGTATGCCAAGCACGAGCGCGAGACGTTCGATTCGGTGACAAAGGCGAGGGCGCAGATGGCCGGAGCCAAATCCGTGGGCGACATGGCAAAAGCCAATAATGCGCTCACTTCTGCGCTCAAGACGCTCTTCGCCGTTGCCGAGAATTATCCCGAACTCAAGGCCAACGAGAACTTCAAGATGCTCCAGGAGGAGCTGTCCGGAACAGAAAGCAAGATTGCGTATGCGCGGCAGTTCTACAACGACAACGTGATGGGATACAACATAAAGCGCGAATCTTTCCCCTCGAATATCATCGCCTCGCTCTTCAACTTCGGCAAGCGCGACTACTTCGAAATCGAGGAAGCCGCCCGCGAGGCAGTGAAGGTCAAGTTCTGAAAACCTGAAAAAATCTTTTTTTATTCTTTTCCTCCCAAACAGTTAGCATGGCCAACATATACTCCGAGATATCCAGCAACCAGTGGAAGTCGCGCGTGCTGTTTGTTTTGTTCTTCTTGATAGTTGGCAGCCTCGTATTTTTTGTAAGCTACCTCTTTGATTTCGGCGAGTTCGCGGCGGTTTTCGCCCTGGTGTTGGCCGTGGTTATGAGCTTCGGAAGCTATTACTACAGCGATTCGATTGTGCTGAAGATATCCGGCGCGAGGCCCGTCAGAAAGGAGGAGTTCCCGCACCTCTACAACGCAATTGAGGGGATTGCGATAGCTGCCGGAATCCCAACCCCGAGGGCTTACGTGATAGAGGACGAGGCGCTGAATGCGTTCGCGACCGGAAGGGACCCGCAGCACTCGGCAATCGCGGTAACTACCGGCTTGCTGAAAAGGATGAACCGTGTGGAGCTCGAGGGAGTCGTAGGCCACGAGATGTCCCACATAAAGAATTACGACATACGCTTCGCAACGCTCGCCGTCGTCATGGTCGGAATGGCCGCAATTCTCGGCGACCTCATGCTCAGGTATTTCTGGTTTGCCCCGCGCGGCGGAGGCGGGAGAAAAGGAGGTGGCGCTGCAATTTTGGTGGTTGCCGGCCTTCTGCTGGCCATAATTGCGCCGATAGCCGCGCAGCTCGTGCGCCTCGCAATCTCGCGGAAGCGCGAGTACCTCGCGGACGCCAGCGGGGCCCTCATAACAAGATACCCGGAGGGGCTTGCGAGCGCGCTCGACAAGATAAGCAAGGACAATACGCGGATGCGGAACGTGACGGATGCGACCGCCCCGCTTTACATAGCGAATCCGCTCAAGAAGAGCATGGTCTCGAACCTCTTCAGCACGCACCCGCCAATAGAGGACCGAATCCGGCTCCTGAGGGCGATGTGAACAACCTCGGCCTAAAGGCCGCCCGATTCGCGTGCGACGCGAATGGGCCCATTTGCCCGCAGGCAAATTGGGAGGTTTCCGATGGT
>JAPLWU010000016.1 GCA_026396425.1 Microcaldota archaeon
GCCCTCACTTTCGCGTCAATTTCCTTCGCCCCGAGGAATGCAAAAACAAGAAGCGGAGAAATCCCGAATGCGGCCAGCAGGAGCGTTGGCAGGGCGTCGGGCGACAGGCCGATGACTCCTCCCCCCACCGCCGGCTTTCCCAAAACCGCCAATATGTAGGAAACGTCGATGAGGAAAGTGGCAATGCCGACAGCGCCTATCGCGGCTACTCCCGCCAGCCCCCTCTCATAAAGAATGAAAAGGGAAAGGGCTATTGCGGCGATGAGACCAACGACAGGGCTGACCGCGCAGAGCGGGGCGAGGCACAGCGCGACCCCGATGTCCGATTTTTTGATTCCATAGCCGACCATTTCGGACTTTTTCAGAAGGAAATAAAGAATACCGACGAGCAGCAGGAACTGGGGCGAGCCAACCATGGCCATTCCCTGGAATGGTATATTGAGCCCCGAAGGGAAGAGGAGCTTCATCGCCCCATACCACATGTGCGGACCGTGGTTTGTCTTCATGAACTCCATGAAACCGGAAATGCCGATTGCGGGTATTTTCGTAATTGCATCCCAGGCGAAGAAGAGCCCGCCAATGGTGGAAGCCCAAGTAAAGACGAAAGAGCCGGCGAGGGCTTCGAGCTTGCCTATCTTCTTCCCTCCGAACTCGGCGAGTATGCAGTAAATTCCGAGCGCCTGCGCGAACATGAGAAGCACTGCGAAGATGCCGAACTGGTCGAGGCAGAAGAGCCCTCCGCCGAAGGCATATGAGAGGAACACGTGGTATGCGTAGGGATATGCGAGCGTTGCCCCGGAGAGCCAAGGATTCTGCGGGGGAAGTCCGTCATATCGAATCGTGTTCAATACAGGGCAGTGCCACCAGCCGTCGCTTATGAAGCCGGCGTAAGGATTGAGCAGGAGCATTATGGCGAGCGGAACAGAGGCGAAGAGGAAAATCAAGGCAAAATTGAGGTATTCGGCCGGGATTGCGGGCTTCTCGAAACCGAAGCGCAGGAAAAGCGCCCAGGCAACCGCGAGCATCAGCAACGAGGAGGCAAGGCCGGCAACCGGCAGGTAAACTCCAGCCAGCATTCCAGCGCACGTAGTTACCGCAATGGACAGGAGAATTGACTCGAAAAGCACCCAGCGGCTTTTGCCGAGCCCGAGAGGCTTCCTCGCCAAATAGCCCAAAAGCAGGGTATGGAACAGCAGCCGCGCCAGTAGCGAGAGGTATGGAACTTCCGCAACGTAAAGAATCGAAAGAATTATGAGTGCAGCAGCAACATGTTTTGACTTAGCATCCGGCGACATTGGTTTCCCATCTCTTCTTCATGCCGAATTTATAAATACATAACCCCTCCATATTCGATGAAAGGTGGGAATTTGGGCCTGAAAGTCGCGGTAATAATACCCTCGCTCAACGAGGAGAAGCACATCGAATCGCTCCTGCGCAGCCTGCGCGGCGAGAAGTATAAGAACAAGGAAATCATTCTCGTTGACGGCGGAAGCACCGACAACACGATTAAAATCGCGAAAAAATACGGGGCGAGAGTCGTAAAGGAGACGGGAAACAAATCTCCGGCAAATGCCCGCAACCTCGGCGCCTCTTCAACGGATGCCGCCCTGCTCTCGTTTTTCGATGCGGACAAGCTGGGCGTGAAC
>JAPLWU010000046.1 GCA_026396425.1 Microcaldota archaeon
TGACCAAGAACGCGGGGATGGATGTCGGAAAGCTCCGCGAGTTTGGAAAGAAATATTCGGTTGAAGGCGAGCTTGAATTACTGAGGAACGCGGTGGGCTATTACGAGAGGGGGAAATAATATGAGAACGGGATTTGAAAAGGAAAAGCTGAACGAGACGTTCGCGAATATCGGGGCTGCGCTCAAAAAGCCGGTCACTGCTTACATGCTTGGCGGAGGCGCCATGTGTTTCCGAAACCAGAAGAACGCCACGAAGGACCTCGATTTGGTTTTCAAAAGCGGAACGGATTACAAGGCTTTCGCGGAAGCGATAAGGGAGCTTGGGTTCGAAGCGGACACTCGACTTGAACGCGAATACTTGGACATGAGGGCGGCCAGCATATGGAGGGAAACGGGCGGATTCCGGCTGGACCTTTTCGTGAAAAAAGTGTGCAACGCGCTTGAGTTAAATGCGCGGATAGCCGCAAGGTCCGAAACTCTCGGCAAGTTCGGCAAGCTGAGCGTGAAGATGCTATCAAACGAAGATATCGTGCTTTTCAAGGGGATTACCGAAAGGTCCGGTGACGCAGACGACATTGCCGCGATTGTAAGAACCTCCAGGATTGACTGGGATTTAATTCTGGGCGAGTGCGTTCTCCAGAGCGAACAGGAGCCATGGTACGGGAGGCTTTGCGATAAATTAGTTGAGATAAAGGAAAAGCACGGGATAGACGCGCCCATAACCAAACAGCTTCTGAAGCTCGACCGCGAGTCAATACTCAGGGAAAAATACGAAAGCATGCTGCAGGAAGGGATGAACAGGAGGAAAGCGCTTGCTGATTTGAGAAAGCGGGGCTTCACGAAAAAGGAGCTAAGCTTCCTTTCCAAGAAATAACTGATTTCCTCAGCAGCCACGCCATCATGGCATTCTACTTCAGCTTCCTTATTTCGCCGAGAATCTTTTTCCTCCATTTCTTGAAGGAGACGAAACTGATTCCAAGGTAGGGCAAATCCCTGTCGCCGAAGGTTGAAATGACGCGCGAGAGCTCGGCCGGATAATTGCTGAGGCCGTGCTTTTTCACGAGCGAGGCGTATTCCTTCAAATCGACGTTGGCGCGGAGGAGAAGCGTAAGGATGTCTATGGCGTCTTTCAGGCCCTTCACGCTCCCGCGCCTGTCGATTTCCGCGCCCTGCTTGAGAATCAGGAGCATTTCGGGCGAGGCTGCGCGGAAGCCCTGAACGCTGCGGGCCCCGTATACTACTTCTTCGAGGGGGAGCGAAAGCTCCGAGTAGTGGGGAACATAGATGTCGATGTCGAACTTGTCGGCCTTCACCTCGTATTTCTTCAGCCTGTCGTTTTTTTGCAACTGGTAGGCGAGCTTGAGCTTGGCCAGCGTGTCGTAATCAACCACAATGTCGATGTCCTTCGACTTGTGCAAGCCCGTCCAGAGGTAGGCGGCCCAGCCGCCAATGAGGACAAAGTCGTATTCCTTCGAAATCCCGACCAGCTTGTCCCAGCTCGCCCGCGTCATCTGTTCGTTCCAGTATTCCATCAGCACACACCCACGCCCGAAGCCCGCGGCTTCAGCCGCGGGTAAAGGCATCATATTTTATCACATCATACTCGTCACAAACCCAAGCCTTTAGGCGTGGGTGTGTGACACCACCTTTTCGGCCTCCTTGAGGAATTCAGCAGCATACCAGTCGCGGAGGTTCCAGAGGTCGACGTAGATTTGCGGGAGCGGGGCAACACCGGCCTTGGAAAGCTTGGCAAGCCGGGAATCCATCGCAAGCGCGAAGAGGTTGGGCTCGCCGTCAAGCGGCGGGAACCTGCGCTTCAGCTCGTCCAACCCGCCTTCCGGAAGGTAAAAATAAACCGAGGAGTAGTCGGAAGGCACAGAGCCGGTGGCGAGCTTGTAGCCGGAGTAGGCGGTGTAAATTGCGGAGGCGGGCAGGTGCTTCTCTATATATGCGGCTCCTTGGGGACAGCGGGTTTTGTAAACAATGTCCTTGGCGAGGCTGCGCTGGCTCGCCCAGTAGAGCAGTATCTTCCTCCTGTCAAGCAGGGAGAAGCCGAAGCGCGCCAAGGAAACCGCGCCCATCCCCACCAGCGGGGCGAGCGCATTGCTCACCGTGCTTATTGAAATCTTGAGGGTTTTCGAGAGCCCCAGCTGGCTTAGCTTGCCATCGGAGCATAGCAACTCCCGGTAGACCATTTCCTTCTTCTTCATGTTTCTATTTCTAGCTTCCGGGATATATAAAGCTTTCGAAAATCTTCGAAACCTATAAAAACAAGGAAAATGGAAAACGAAAGCCATAATTTCAGAGGTTGGCGGGTTTTAGCAGCAACCTCTTCTTAGCTTCATTGTGCGGGATGCTTTTTTCCTTTCGCGCGGACTCGAGGGCGCGGGCGACATTCCCGTTGAGCCGGCCCTCCTCGCCAAGAAGCGCCCGAACCCTTTTTCTCACCCATGAGGGGCACTTCAGCAGGTAGCCGGCAAGTAGTTTGGAGTCGATGCGGGGAAGCATCTCAGCAAGAACTTCATCGCCGAGCGGCTGTTTGAAGTAGGCGAAGTCGA
>JAPLWU010000038.1 GCA_026396425.1 Microcaldota archaeon
CGAAAGAAAAGGTCTGTATCAACCCCAAAAGAAAGGGCGACGCCGGAAGAAAGGTCTGGTTGAACCCCAAAAGAAAACGGACCTCGCGTCCCCGAGACGCGCGGTCCAAATCCCAAAAAACGCGTCCTCGCGTTTCAAGACGCGGGACTCGAAGATGGATTTGGGGGCTTGAAAATCACACTGGCGGGATGCAGTGCCCCGGTGGTGTAGCGGTCTAGCATGTCGGCCTGTCGTAATCAGAAACCGCCTGCGGGTTTCCGATACCTTCCCGCAACCGTTCTGATTGCCGAAAGTCGGCGACCCGGGTCCGAATCCCGGCTGGGGCGCTTTGTTTTTTATTTTTAACTGATGGGTTTAGCTTCGCCTTTCCCCGGAATCTGCCATTTTTCAATGCGAATTCGTTCTTGCGGGATGCCGAGCGAGCGCAGAAGCGGCTCCATTGCGGACATCATGCCGGGCGGGCCGCAAGCATAGTAGAGTTTTTCTTTTGGTTTTGGAACATGGCGCAGAATCTTTTCCTTGTCGATGAAGCCGCAGTCAGACGAAGGTTTGTTTTCTGGGCAGGGGAGAACGTGGATGATTTCGATGTTGCGATTGTTTTTTGCCATCGAGGCGAATTCTTTTTTGTAAATTATGTCCGAGTCGCTCTTGCTTCCGAAAAGTAAAGTGAAATTGTTGCGCAGCTTCTTGGCAACTGCGTAGCGCAAAATGCTCATGAACGGGGTTATGCCCGAGCCGCCAGCGAGCAGGACGATGTCGTCGTGAATTGAATCATCAAAATTGAGCGACTCGCCATCGGGGCCGAAAATGTTGAGTCTGTCGCCGGGCGCGAGTGAGTACAGGGCGGTTGTGAATTTCCCCATGCGCTTGACGGTGAGTTCGATATGCGAGTCGGTTGGCGAATTGCTGAAGGTGAAGGGGCGGGTCTCATCGCCAAAGTCGGTTTTGGAGGCGAAGGAGACGAGGCAGTATTGGCCGGGAATGAAAGAAAAGTTTTGGGGTTTTGTCAGGCGGAACGTCTTCACGTCGGGGGTCTCGCCGCGAACAGAGAGGATTTGGGAGACAAAGTCTGCCATGCAACGGGTATTGACGCGAGGGTAAATTAATTTTTCGCCTTTTTGTTTGGGGGACGCCGAACAATCTCAAAATGTTTTTAAATTAGAGGCGGGAGAGAGATAGGTGGTGGTAACTTGAAGGGAATTTTGGCATTGGCTTTTGTATTGATGTTGGCGATGGCAGGATTTGCTTTTGCGGATGCGACGGCTAGCGGGACCGAGTCGGTCGAATTGACCGTCTACCAGACGCAGAGCCAGAGTTCGAGCTACGATTACAGTTATTACTCATATTCGCCGACTTCGCAGGTTGCGCGCCTGACTTACGAGGCCTCGAACGGCGTGGGGCTCGTGAAGGAGCTCAGGTCCGCGAGCATGAAGGGCGGGAGCGAGTGGCTCGTCTGCAAGGATGTAGCCGCGCACGTCCTCCCGACTTCGGTGAAAGTCAAGGACAAGAATACGAACATGTGGGTTCTCGAGCAGAACTATGATTTTGATTTGGTTAGCTCGACCAAGCTCATGGAGAAATACGTCGGCAAGACAATTACCGTGAAGACGGATAACAACGAGACGATTGAGGGAACCCTGCTCAGCTATTCAGATGGGCTGGTTCTCAGCACGAAGGAGGGAATCGTGAGCATAAGCGCAGGTATAAAGGAAGTTCACTACCCAACACTGCCGGAAGGTTTGCTGACCAGCCCTACACTTTCGTGGCTAGTCAACACCCCGCTTGCGGGCAATCACAAGGTCGAAATTAGCTACCTCACGAGCGGAATCTCGTGGGAGGCGGATTACGTCGGAGTGGTGAGCGCCGACGAGAAGAAGGTGGATTTGCAGGGATGGGTTACAGTCACCAACTACGCTGGCAAGAGCTTCGAGGACGCGAAGCTGAAGCTGGTCGCAGGCGATATACATTTCGTTACGAGGGGAGCGAAATCAGTTTTGCCGGTGGCCAGCGAAATGTATTCCAATGGGGGCTACAGCCAGCCCCAGTTCGCAGAGGAAGGCCTTTTCGAGTACCACCTCTACACGCTTGACAGGCCAACAACGATAAAGGACAGCCAGATAAAGCAGATTACCCTGTTCACTTCGGACGGAGTTTCTGCGAGCAAGGAATACATTTTTGATGGAGTCATGTCCGGCGATGTGCAGGTGAAAGTCAAGTTCAACAACACGCAGGCCAACGGATTGGGCATACCGATTCCGAAGGGAGTAGTGAGGATTTACAAGCCGGACAGCTCGGGCCAACTGCAGTTCCTCGGCGAGGATAATGTTGACCACACTCCGAAGGATGAGGAGGTGAGCCTGCTCATTGGCAACGCGTTCGACATTGTGGGCGAGAGGAATCTCGACAGCCAGCAGAGCACGACGTGCTCGAGAACGGACACTTACAAAATCAAAATAAAGAACCACAAGAGCGAGAACGTGCAGATTACCGTGGTCGAGCACCCGTACGGGGACTGGGGGATTCTCGAGGAAAACTACAAGCACGAGAAGAAGAGCACCACGGAAGTCAAGTGGAACGTTCCGGTAAATGCAAACGGAGAGGCGACACTTGAATACGTGATTCGAACGACGTGGTGCTAGGAGTAATAACGGCAACGAATTTCTTTCTTTTTTTCATTTTTCCTTTTTATTTCATTTTTTATTTCGTTTCAGTGGCCGCTGACGGTTATTATCCGGATTCGGTCGCCCACTTTTTCGCAGCAGTCGGTGGCCATCTCAAGCTCCCTGAAAAGCTCGTGCAGGAGGACCACCTCGGCCGCGTTTTTCTTCTTCAGTATGTAGTGGAGCGACTGCTCGTAGATTTCGTCTGCCTGGCTCTCCACCTCCTCTATCTCCTGGGAGAGCTTTATCACCCCATAGGTGTCGCCGTCAGAGAATTTCTCGAGCTCCTGCTCAATTAGCGCAACGCTTTGTTGGCATTGGCCCCGGATTGTCCTGGCCATTTTTATGGCCGTGGCGTCGAGCTTGAGCATGCTGAAAACCTTGCCCGAGTAGTATACGCAGTTGAGGATGCGGTCTATCTCGCCTGCGAGGTGCATGAGGTCGCGCTTGTTCTCCCTGTAGAGCTCGCTCTTGGCAAGTTCAATCATGTTGTTGCGCCTTACTTCGTCCGCCTCCTCCTCGTAGGCGCGCAGGCGCGCGAGCGAGCCCTTGCCCTCCATTATGAGGCCGAGCTCGACCGTGCCTTTGGAGACGAGAGAGAGGTGCTTCCTGAGTCCTGAAAGCGTCTTCTCGTGCTTCCTCTTCTGAAGCCAGTCCGCGACTTTCGTTTCATCGAGCATACCCATACAAACCACCTCAATCGACTTCGAGCGCTTCGTCAAGACCCCTTTCCGGGGTTTCGAAGAGCATGATTTTTGATTCGTCAATCTCGATTCCAACGTGGCCCGACAAGGCCTCGGTGCTTCTCACGAGCACGCGCTGCCCGCGAATGTCGAGTTCGTTCATAACATATGCGCCGAACGAGCGGGATGAGACGACCTTTGCCTCGCTGCCCGGCTTTATCCTTATGTGCTCGGGCCTTATGACCGCGATGTAGGGCCCCTCCTCCATCTCTGGGACGAGGAAGGTCCTTCCGAGAGTTGAGAGGTAGGCCTTTTTGCCGATGCGGCGCACGTAGGCCTCGAAGAAGTTAGCCTCGCCTATGAAGCCGGCCACGAAAAGGGTTTGCGGGTTGGCGTAAACCTCGTGGGGCGAGCCCACTTGCTCTATCCCGCCTTTCCTCATGACCACGATTTTGTCGGCTATTGCCATGGCCTCCTCCTGGTCGTGCGTGACGTGGATTGCGGTGAGGCCGAGCTCCTTGACCATGCGCCTCATCTCGCTCCTCAGCTCCTTCCTCACTTTCGCATCGAGGGCCGAGAGGGGCTCGTCAAGCAGGAGTATTTTCGAACCTGTTGTGAGGGCGCGGGCAACCGCAACCCGCTGGCGCATTCCCCCTGAAAGGTTTTCAGGTATTTCGTCGTAGCGGGCGCTCAGCCTGACGAGGTCGAGCATCTCGTGGGCCGTCTTGCGCGTCTGCTCTTCGGGCGCGCCCCGCACGATTGGGCCGTACATTGCGTTCTGTAGCACGGTCATGTGCGGGAAGAGAGCGTAATCCTGGAACACGAAGCCCATGAAGCGCTCCTCGGGCGGGAGGTCGGTCACGTCCTTTCCGTCCACGAGAATCCGGCCCGAAGTGAGCGCATGGATGCCGGCGAGCGATTTGAGCAGGGTAGTCTTGCCGCAGCCGCTCGGCCCGAGCAGAACGGCGTATTCGTTGTCGCTTATCCTGAGGCTCGCGTTCTCGAGGCCGACGACCTTGCCGAATTTTTTGGTGACGCTCTTGAACTCGATGGTTGGCATCTATTTCCTCCTCGTAATGAATATTACGGCGAACGAAACTATGAAAAGGATTGCGCACGCGAAGGCCGCCTCGCGCAGCAAGTCCTTCTTCACCAAATCAACTATCAGGACTGGAATGGTTTTAACGCTTTTGGATATGGCCAGCGTTGCGCCGGTTTCGCTCAGGCTCCTCATGAATGCCATGAGCGCGCCGGCCGCAATCGAGGGCCAGATGAGCGGGAGAGTGATAGTCCTGAAAACTTTTATTGGCTTGGCCCCGAGCGAGCGTGCCGCCTCCTCGAGCGAGACGTCGACGTTGGCCACCGCCTCCGCGACCGGCTTGATTATGAACGGGTAGGTGAAGCTGAGGTGCGCAAGCGCGATTATGAGGACCTCATCGACCTTGCCCCAGAAGAGCGAAAGGGAAACGCCCAGCGCAACGGTCGGCATCACCAGTATGGCGTCGGTGAGGAAATCGAAAACAAGCCCGAAGCGCTTCCCCCTCGCTATCATTATGGCCATCGGAATGCCGAGGAGCAGGTTGACCGCGGTGACCGCTGCGGCTATTGCAAAGGAGATTATCACGCTCTCGATAACAATGTTGAAATCGGCGCCGAGGCCGAGGTATTTGATGAAGAAGAAGGAGGGGATTATTATGCCGAGTATCAGGAAGCCGACTGCGAAAATGTCACGGACCACGAATTTTCCGCTCAAATATTTTTCAAAGCCAGGATAGATTTTGCCTATCGGCACCCCGGAGCGGCGGGCCGCGTATTTGACGAGCGCAAGAAGGACTGTCGAAACTATTATGAGCATGACGCTGAGCCCGACAGCTGAAGTCATGTCCCCGGAATCCTTGAAATTCAGCACGAGGGTTGGGGAGGTCTGGAATGCGCCGGCGACCATCATTGTCGCTCCGGTCTCGCCGAGCGAGCGCGTGAAAGCGAGGAGCGCGCCTATTATGACGCTCGAGCGCACGAGCGGGAGGGTTATGGTTCTGAACATGGTAAGGGGGTAGGCACCGAGGCTCCTGCCGGCTATCTCGTAGTTTACGTTGAGCTCGCGCATCGCGGCCGCAACGGTTCGAACGATGTAGGGGTAGACGAATGCCGTATGCAGCGCAACGATGAGCCAGAAGCCCTTTCCGAGAAGGCCCAGGCCCTCAGCGCCCCAGAACATGGCGACCGAGAAGCCGAGCGCCGAGGTCGGGACGATGAGGGGCATGTCAACCAGAACATCGACGATGCGCATGCAGGGGAATTTCTTCCTCTCGAGCATCCACGCCATTGGAACGCCGGCGATTATGCTGAGTAAAGTGCTGGTTATGGCGATTGCGAACGAGTTGAAGATGGCGCTCTGCATCTCCCCGCTGAAAGAGAAGCTGGGGGTTCGCAGCATGATGTAGAAGGTGGGGATGAGAATGAAGGCGAAGAAGAAGAGGACTACCACGAGCTGAAATAAGAGCACTGCCTCCTTTTTTCTTGCCAGTCTGTTGAGGAAGTTTTCCATGTCCCCTCTCCACACAAGAAGGCATTATCACTTGAATTTAAAATACACGCGCCTGTTGCTCTTGCCCTTGTTCTCCATTTTTATTATCTCGATTGGCCCGACTTCCTTCAGGCTTCGGACGTGGGTGCCGCCGTCTGCCTGTATGTCTATTTCCCCGATTTCCACGATTCGCAGATTTTCGATTTCGGGCGGGAGGGCGCCCGCAAGCTTGACTATTCCGGGAATTTTCATTGCGTCGGAGCGAGGCAGATAGTACGTTTTGATTGGAATTTCTTGGCCGAAAAGCGAGTTGGCCTCTTCGATGCACGAGTTGATTATTTCGCGGTCGAAATTCTCCAAATTGAAATCGAATCTGGTTTTGTCAACCTCGATTTGGTTGCCCGTGATTAGCGCGCCGGTTCTTTTGTTGAAAATCGAGGCGAGGATGTGCGAGGCCGTATGGTAGCGCATTAGAGTGTAGCGCCTCTCCCAGTCAAGAACGCAATGGACGAGGTCGCCTGCGGCTAATCCCTCTTTTCCGACCTCGTGCGAAATCTCTCCTCCGAATTTTTTGGCGAATATTACGGGAAATTCTTCTTTTTCGCCTCCGCTCCCCCTGATTATTTTTCCAGTATCGTGGGGCTGGCCGCCCGAGCTTGGGTAGAAGATTGTTTGGTCGAGAATTGCGTATTTGCCGTCCTTTACTCCTTTGACATTCGCATCGCACTCGCGGGCGTAGCTGTCATCGAGGTATAGGGCAAGCGCCATGGAATCAACCCGGGATTACTTGGCTCCCTTCATTATCTTCTCGGCGATTGCGCCGTATGCGGGCATGGTCAGCATGATGCCGAGCGCCATGCCAAGTATTAACGAAGTCGCGAATCCTATGATTTCAACGAGGCCGGAGAACAGCAGCGGGACCATGGCGAGGGTCGCAACAACGGTCCTCGCAACGACGATGTCGAAGGCCTTCTTGAGCTTGTTCTTTGTGCTCTCGTCCGTCTTTTTCCTCAGCTCGTCGGTCACCACAATCTGGGCGTCGACGCTCGTTCCCATGCTCGCTATGAGGCCGGCCATTGTCGAGAGGTCGATTGTGAACGAGCCGAGGACGCAGACGAGGATTGTCATTTCCGTGAGTGATATGACCATGATGGGGAGGATTAGCTTGACGTTCCTGTAGCGGTACGAGATTAGCATTACAACGGAAACCAGGGCCATGGCGAGCCCGATGACGCTGTACCTGAGGAACTCCGAACCGAGCGGAGCCGGAATCGCGGTCACGGAGCCGAGCGTCACCCGCACCGGCAGCGCGCCCCCGCTCAATACGCTCTTTATCCTCTTCATCTCGGCGTAGGCGTTGGCCTGCCTCTCTGAAACGGTTGCGCCCGGCGCCGGGCCGTTTATCGTGTAAAGCTGGCCCGCGCTTCCCGTTGTCACCCCCTCGGTAAGAACCGGGGCGGACATGAGGCCGACGGCCTGCCATGCGGTGGCGTACTGGATTTCGGACAGGGTGTTGAAGGACGGGACCATCTCGGCCCTTGTGAAGTTCCTCACAGTGAAGTTGAATTCGGTTGAAAGTTCCGAGACTATCGCCGGGTCAAGCTCCTGCGAGACTATGGCCTCGGTTTCGTTGGTGAAATTGCCGGCCGATATCTGTCCCTTCACCGTCTCCCAGTCGCCGAGCACGAAAACCGGTATCCTGCTCTCGTCCTTGGTGAGCGCCTTGTCGAGCAGCTCGAGCGCCTCGGAACTCGATAGCGAGGTGTTCTCGAGCAAATCCTTCGATGAGATTATTACGAATGCGTCGGAAGGCCTGTCGAGGTACATGTAGACGGGGTAGCCGGCCTTTCCCTTGGCCGCGGCCGCGAATTTTTCCGCCGACTCCCGGGTTATGGCGAATCCGACCGACCACGTGACCTGGTTGCCCTGGGTTTTCACGCCCTCCTGCTGTATGCTGCCGGGTATGATTTCCCTTCCGTCTATGGCAAGCTTGCCGTCGACCACTCCCTCGTACCGCCCTTTCTGCTTGACGATTTTCTCCAGCTCGGAAACGAGGGTGGAGTCGCTTTTCGGGATTTCGACGTAGACCTGCGATTCCCCGACCGCCTTGACCACGACTTGCGTGAGGCCGAACTTCCCGAGCCTTGTCTTCAGCTTCTCGACCACTTCTGCGGTGACCTGCGAGTTTATGGGCTGGTCGGCGCTCGGCTCGAGCCGGATTGGTATGCGCGTGCCGCCCTCGAACTCTATTCCGAATTTTATACCGTGGAAATACGCGAGCGCGAGCGCGAGCACTAGCAAGAGGAGCAGCATCTGTATCCTCCTGTTGCGGAGCAGCTCTGAAATCTCCGAGGAGATGCTCATTTCGTCACCTGCCTCTCGGCATCCCATATCACAATCGCGGCGTTGAGGCCCCACGTGGATATCATGTCGCCGATTAGGCCGCAAACGGCCACCGCGGAAATCTGGTAGTAAAGCGGGATGTGAGTTATCAGCGCGAGGATGAACAGCATGATAAAGGCGAGCATCGTCGTGGTGCTCATGGTGAGCCCTGTTTTCATCGCCCCGTATGCCCTCGAGCGCGGGGTTCCCTCCGTGAGCTTGTAAACGCGCATGGTGAGCAGGACGTCGGTATCAAGCGAGAAGCCGATGAGCATCAGCAACGCGGCGAAAGAGGAGAGCGTGAGCGGAATTCCGAAGAATCCCATGGCGCCAAGCGAAATCAGGATGTCGGAAGTGGCTCCAGTCAGAACGACGAGAGAGGACGCGACCCTCCTGAACACGAGGAAGACGAACACGATTACTAGTATTATGGAAGCGGTGAGCACCTGCACTACTTTCGATACGAAATACTCGCTGAGGGAGGGCATCACGTTCGAGAACGAGAAGGAAGTCACGCTGACGTTCCTGCTTATGGCCCCTATCACCTGGCCGTTGTATGCTTCGGTCGCTTTCGAATAGGAGTCCTCCACGAGCTCCTTCAGAGATTCCGCGTCCGTGAAATCCCGCGGTATGGGGCCCAGAACGGTCTCGCAGTCCTTCAATATTGTCTCGGCCTTCTCCTCCATTAGCGGCTTGTTCTCGGCTATCGTCGCCCGCAGCTCTTCGAGAGTAGAGGCGTATTGGCTCTCATTCCCTGGTTCATGCTCTATCGTGGATTCAATCTGCAATATGCGCGCGTTGGTCTGGGTAACCTTGTCGTAGAGGGCGAGGAACACCGGCCTGACGCGCTCGGCATCGGCGAGGTTGTCATTCTGCTCTATCTCGACTTCCACGGTCCTTCCGACCGGGGTGTCGTAGCTGCTGACCTTCGCGTCGCGTATCCCAATATCGCGCAGGTTGGCCGAAGCCGCGGCCTCGTCGAACGAGCCATTTATCTGCATCGTCACGAGGATGCCGCCCTTGAAGTCGATTCCCCTCGGTATTTGGGGGATGTAGAAGAGCGAGATTACGACTAGGGCGAGCGGGATTATCAGGAGGTATTTGTAATTGTCGCCGTATATGTTCGGAATTTCCATGAGAACCACAATCTAAAATCTCCAATTAACGGGGAATGGCAAGCTATTAGCATGGTAAAGTTAATAAAAGTAAAGAAAATTAGGCGGCAGCTACTTTTCCTGCGCGACGGGCGCGAACTCGAACAGCGAGCCCATCGGGAAACTCGACCTCGCGTCCGCGAGCCGCTTTATCTCGCGCGGGAATGTCACCGTGTTCTCGAGCGCGCTTGCGAGCTGGCCGAAATACCCCCTCTTGTGGCCTTCGGTAAGAAGGCACACGACCGCAAGCTCGAGCCCCCTGAAGGAGGCGCTTTCAAGCTCGAGGAGAGGAAGAGCGCGCTTGCCCGTCACGAGCGTTGCGAAGTCGTTGCCGGGCTCGACCGGTATGCGGAAAACGAAGGGATGGGCGGCATCTTCGGGATTGGGCGCCCGCTCCCCCAACACCTCGACTTCGAAGATGAGTTTGCCGCTTTCGCTCCTGTAGATATCAACGTTGATGTTCGATTTGACCCGAACCCCCTCGCCGGAATAGTTTGATATGAAGGCGTGCACTATGTCGTTGGCAAGCCCGGTCTTCTCCGTGATTCGCCTTACGGGCTCGGCAACCAGCTCGGCAAACTCGGCCTGCGAAAGGGGCCTGTGCATCAGCTGCTCGGTTTCATGGAGCTCGAGCGACTTAAGTTTCGTCAGCAGTTGTTCGCGCAAGTGGCCGGTCGTTAGGCTTATGCCATGCGCCATGTCAAGGACCGGTCTCCTTCTCGAAAATGGTTTGTCCGTAAAAACCCGCGTTGAAATTTGGCTCATCTCGGAATCGCCTGCCCTAATCGCTTCGGAAATTCGCGCGGACGGCCCCAGCCTGAAGTTCGTTCCAACCATCGCGTCTATTGCGTTGAGGGCGTATTCGGCATGCGGCCCTTCGGCCCGAACAGTGAAAGTGCCAAGCCCCTGCTTTTCCATGCAGCTGAACATAAAGGACAGGCCGCTTATGTTAGTCCTGACTTTGTTGGTCCTGACTTCGGCGCCTCCGGCGCTGAAAGTGAGTTTCGTATCCCCGAGGATTCCGGAAAGAGAGAGGAGATGCCTTACTGCATCCTCGCGGTTTGAAGTCGGCTCGAGGGAAAACGGCCTTTCCTGCACTCTTTCCCCGCCGGAGATTATGCGGGCCGAGGGCGCTAGTTCGTGGCGGAAAAAGGCCTCCCCGCCCATTTGTATGACTGGCGGTTTCGGCCCTTTTCTCATGTGTATTGGCATGTTTCGTATACGCTGGGGGTTTATGTCAAAATATCTCAAAGCATCACCTATCGTGCCCTGTAGGGCGAAAAGTTGATGATATATTATCGCCGAGGAGCTTATTAAAGGTTTGTATTGTTTCCACCAATTATTGCCGATCCGCGGTTCGGTGCGAGAGAGTGAGGAAAGTAGTGGGGGAGGGTCAGGAGGAACGTAGGGGGAATCCGGAGGACCGTTAGGGGGGTTACGGAGGACATTATTTGCGCGCGGCGCAAATATGCCCATTTTTGCCCGAGCAAAAATAGGGCCCTGAAACCTAGGGGGGATGTGCCCCCCTGGGTTCGGTGCGATAATAATTTAAATTAGCGAGGGGAAGGATTAGTTTGCGCAAGGATTACAAAGGGTGATTTTGATGGTTTCGCAACAGGATATAGAGGAGTTCAATGCCCTCCAGAGCCAGCTTCAGGTCATGGTAATGCAGCACCAGCAGATAAGGCTCCAGATAGAGGAGCTGAACGAGGCCGTCAGCGAGATAGACAAGACCAAGGACGACATATTCCACCTTGTCGGGACGGTTTTCATCAAGGCCGAGAAGGAGGAGACCAAGAAGGCGCTGGACGAGAGGAGGCAGCTCCTCGTTGTCCGCGAGGCCACGGTTTCGAAGCAGGAGGAGCGGCTGAGGGGCAGGCTCGAGGAGATAAGGAAGGGGCTTGAGGCCGAGCAGGAGAAGGACGAGGGTGCCGGTTAGATGGGAATGCGGGAGCGGCTTCGCAGCAAAGGGCTTTCGGATTTTGACATTCGCGTTCTTGAGGAGACCGGCAGGATTGCGCGGGGCAGAACCAGGACTTACGGCGAAATAGCGAAGCGCATTGGCAGCCATGGCGCCGCAAGGGCGGTCGGGAATGCGCTTGCCAAAAATCCCTTTCCCGAAAAGATTCCCTGCCACCGCGTTGTGGCGAAAAACGGAATCGGCGGCTACTCAGGAAAAGGCGGAATAAAGAAAAAGAGGGAATTGCTGGCAAAGGAGGGCGCGCTGGTTTAGGCGCTCCTCAATGCTTTAGGCGCCCCTCAACCCGCCTCACTGCTTTAGGCGTTCCTCGACTCCTCACTTTTTTATGCGCTCCTCGACGCGCTTCACGTTTTGTTCGGAGAGCAAACGCTCCCCGTTCTCCTTGTATCTCAGGTGGTCCCAGTTGCCCTCGATTGAGTATTTTTTCACTAGTTTGACGAGGCTTTCCGAAAAGTCGTCCTTGAACAAGTTCTTGTCCTTGTCAAGTTCCTTGAATTCCTTGGAATCTTTCACCTTGAATCGTTCTAGCACGTATTCGTCAAAACCGTCGCCGTGTTTTCTTTTCATTTCCTCGAATTCCGAGGTTTCGGAGAACTCCTGCATCTCGTCTATTTTCTTCTCCTCGAGATTCCAAATGTCGATTCTCACTCCTATTTCCAGCATTTTGTACTCGAATGCGAACCGCCTGCGGGAGTAGGTCTTTGCAGAGTCCCTGATTGAGGAGAGCGCCTCCTGCATCTTCGCCTTGACTTCCGGGTCTTTCTCTGCACGGATTGCCTCAGCAATTGTGGGCAGGACATCGTACGGGGAATTTTTCCTTACCATGAAGATGCTACGTTCGCCAAAGCTAGCACTTTGGACGATATCGCGTTGGAGCACTTTACCACGTTCTAAATAGAATTCGTAATCGCCCCTGTAGGCATTCTGGTGCGGCTTCATACTAATGAAAGAGGCAAGAGACTCGGCTGCGAAGCCGCGCACTTCCGGGCTCTTGTCCCTCATGCCCAGTAGCATGAACCGCACTGCCATGGGCTCGCCCGGGGCGACCGTGAGGGTGTCGGAGTCGCGCAGGCATTCGATTGCCTTCACCTTTTCTTCCGGCGTTCCTTGCTCGAACACGTTGTAGATTACCAGCATTCCCTCGTTGGTTTTTATACGCATCTTGAAACGTTCTGTTGCCTCATTGATGACGACGTCATATTCCGAAAGCGAGGCGTTGAAGAACGCAGGAACGAACATTGCAGAAAAGGGCGGGGCGCTTTCGGAATTGCTTGCGAAGAAAAAAGTAATAGGTGAAAAGCAAAAGGAAATTGATGGATTGGACGGCCAGCTCGGTATAAGACTCTTTCTTGTTGGGCCCAACGCTGCCGAAAAGGCTCACAACCGCACGCGCCTGCTCTCTCTGAGCTTCGGGCGTTTCAGCCGGCGAGTTCAGGATTTTGATGCACTCTTCCTGAGTCAGAGGCTTCTCCATTGGCGCGGAGGCCTGCTTGCCTCCGGATGCGGCGGTCTTCATGAATGGTTTTTCCGCCTTGGCGTTGCCGGATTTGAGCTTGGACTCTAACTTCTCGAGCGCATCCTCTGCGCTTCCCCTCTTCGGGGGGGACAGTTTCTGGCCCCTTTCGAGTGCATCCCGCAGATTGGCGATTGCCCTTTTCGATGGATAGTTGACCAGAGCGGTCCAAGCCTCTTCGGCCTTCAATCCCCCGCATTTGGGGTCGGTTATGCACTGACAGATGGCAGCTATAGCAAAGGGGTGGCCCGTTTCGGCGAGGCGGTAGATGGTTTCCTTGAGGGCTGTCTGGCTACCGAAGTTGCCCTGGAGTTTTGAGATTAGGGCGACAATCTCGGTCTGGCTCAGCTTTTTATCATTCGCGACAAGCATCGGCATGCAAACACCCGTAAATAATGCGAAGTTCGTGAATATAAACACGCCCCATACGGCCAGCCCGAGGGCCACCGAAATATTTAAATAGGGGCCTGAAGAATATTTAAAAAGCTTCTGGTTTCGACCGACGAGGAGCTTTATAGAGGTGTCACATACCCACGCCCAGCATGGTGCGGGAGTGTGGCGGTAGGACGGAGACGCGCTGCGGGCGCGGGTGTGTCACATACCCACGCCCGACTTGGTGAGATTGCAGCCGATGGATAAGCCACGCCGAGGGCGTGCGTATGTGGTGATGGCGATGGACGATAAGTGCCCTGAATGCGGGAGCAAGAAGCTCACGCGCGATTACGAGAAAGGCGAGCTCATATGCACGAGCTGCGGCCTGATAGTCGCGGACAACCTGGTGGATGCCGGGCCCGAGTGGAGGGCCTTCGATTCCGAACAGCGCGAGAAGCGCGCGAGGGGCGGGGCGCCGGTCAAGTACATGCGCCCGAACAAGGGGCTCGTTACCGAAATCGACCAGTACAACCGCGACATACGCGGGGGCAAGATTTCCTCCAAAAAACAGGCGCAGTTCTACAGGATGAGGAAATGGCACAAGCGGGCGAGCATAGCAAGCTCCATGGAGAGAAACCTCGCCATAGCGCTCAGCGAGCTTGACAGGATTGCCTCGTATTTGGGGTTGCCGGACAACATCCGCGAGGCTGCCGCTCTTCTTTACAGGAAATGCATCGAGAAAGGGCTGATACGCGGGAGATTGATCGAGAATGTCGTTTCCGCAGTTATTTACGCCATCTGCAGGCAGTACGGGATTCCCCGGACGCTGAACGAGATTTCCGAGCTCTCGGGGATAGAGAAAAAGGAGATTGGGAGGACCTACCGGTTCATAAGCCGCGAGTTGGATATAAAGTTCCCGCTGACCGACCCTTCCCACTACGTGCCAAGGTTCGCCACTTCACTGAAGCTGAGCGGAAAGGTGCAGGAGAGGGCGATTGACCTGCTTAAGAAATCGGCCAAGAAGGGCCTGATTTCCGGAAGGGGCCCGACCGGGGTTGCAGCAGCTTCTGTCTACATCGCGAGCGCCATGGAAGGGGAGAGAAGGACGCAGAAGGAAGTGGCGGAAGTGGCCGGGGTCACGGAAGTCACGATTCGCAACAGGTACAGGGAGCTCAAGCGGGAGCTCGGGCTCAAGGTTGCGCTTTAGGTTGCCAGCGCACATCAACGCACCGAGGCAAAGCTTTATCTAGATTCGATGCATTCTTAATCCGGTGGTCGAATGAAAAACCTGTTTGTCGCCGCAGTCGTACTTGTTTGCGTATCGCTGCTCCTCGCGGGCTGTTCGCAGGGAACTCCGCAGTCGCCTCCTGGTGGAACTCCTCCGGAAACGCCGGGCGGGAACCCGCCGGTGAACCAGACGCCTCCGGCTCCAAACAATACGGTGCAGCCTGCGCCGCCGTTCGAGCCAATCCATCTCGCTTACAAGATTTCGGTGCCCAATGGGCCGAACGGGCAGACGCAGCGGCTGAATTTCGATTACTACCTCGTGGAGAAGGTGGATTGCGACGGGAGGCCTGCGCTTAACGGGTTTGTCAAGACGGTCGAGGCCTCGAGGCCCGAGCAGGCCGGCTACTTCAAGATAACCGTATACCTCGATTCCGGCGAGGCAGTATATTCGAACGGAATCGGCGAGCCGGACCTTGCCTTTGACGGCGCGGTCCCGCAGATGCTCGACTTTGACTTTGCCTTCTGGCCAGAGACGGTGATAGCGCGCGGGGGCAAGAACCTGCTTTCTGATGAAATATGGAACAGCGCTAAGCCCGTGCTGCTCCGCAACGTGGCCGCATTCGGCGGAAACGGGGACTATTCGATATCCGTCGGAAAGGACACGACTGTTGCCGGGCTCGAATGCAGGAACGTGACGATTTCGGCGAAGACCAGCAACATGGATGGCCAGATAGTCACGTGCGTCCACAAGCTCGACGATTTGAACTTCTCGTTCATCGCGAGCATAAGCATTATCGGAGGGCCTGGCTTCGACTGGAGCGTTGAGGACTTCTCGCGCGACGCGCCATCGCTCGCCTATTACCCGCAGTGCCTGGCTCCGATTCCCTGCCCCTCGGTCACGAAGCCCACGCAGCAGGAGCGTGATTCCTGCGGCTCGCAGGGCAATTCGCTCGAGGGCACGAAGAACTCCAAGGGATGCGTCACGAAATACGAATGCCTCACAAACACGGAGAGGGCGCGCAGGAACTTCGTCAGCAGCCAGAGGGAAGGATGCGCGGTCGATGAGGCGCTCGTCACCCAAAACGCTGACTGCTGGTCCCAGCAGGGCAACGTGGATTACGGCAGGAACGAGCAGACTGGTTGCATCGTGAGCGTGACCTGCAACCCCCAGCAACAGGGCTCGGGCGGACAGATGCCACCGGGAACCTAAGCGAAGCCCATTCTTTTTTTCGTTTTTCAAATTTTCGTTACGGATAGGGCTCATCCTGAAACCAAAGGCATAAATACGGCGCTGTCTAAAGCAAAAACGTGCACGCCCAGAAGCAAAAGAAGGAGGAGGAAGAGAAGGGGTTCGATTTGCTTGATGCGGGCTTTCTTGAAAAGGGGCTCGTCGCTGCAGGAGACGCCCGCTCGATGGGGCTGAAGGCGATAGGCGAAGCATATTCCCAGCAGCATAAGCACCACTCGGAAAAGGAGCGCAAGCATGAAAAGGAATTCAAAGAGAAAACTGCTGGCAACCATAAGCAGGCCGTGAAAATCAGGATGGGAAAACTCGCCCAGCTGGTCCCTAGAAAATTAAAGCCGATGTACGGCTACATGCCGAGGCAGCTGAAAAGGCCCGATTCCGAAGAGCCCGGGAACAAAAAGAATGGAAAAAAGAAGTGAACGGGCGATTGGCAATTCCGGGCGGCTGAGACTGAGGGCGGGCAGAGGCCACCGACAACCTAAACGAAGCCTCTAGTCTATTTTTTCGTTTTTCGAGTTTGGAGCAGCAGGAATCAGACAAACCGTTGTTACACTATCCGCCAGTCACTCTAAGAATAACAACATTTTTATGCTCTAGAGATAATATCTTTTAGGGGAAAGAATGACTGCTGGGATGCCATATTCCGACAGGTGTACGGGAGAGGTGTTTGAGGCAGGGTTGGTGGCATTATGAAAGAAAGGAGTCCGCAACAGGCGGCCGAAGCATTATCTAAGGGAAAACTACTAACTCTTCTTAGTCAACAGTTTATAGTCAATCCTCTTACTAATGAGGATTTTGGGTTCGACTTTGATGTCAGAATAACAACAAAGCAAACTGACGCTAATGCAATTGTTTCAGAACAAAGCTTCTACGTTCAAAACAAATCCGTTATAGATTCAGATGGCACTTCTGTGTATGAAGATCTTTCGATATCCGATTTAGAACTTTATCGTAAACAACACATACCCTTAGTGCTAACGAAATATGATATAAAAAATGATGTATTCTACTGGGAAATAATTCAGCCGTATATCGCTGATGTAATAGAAAAAGAGGATCCAAATTGGAGAAATCAAAAAACAAAGAGAATCCATTTTACAAAAGTATTTTCTCAGGATTTTACTTCATTTACGAAAGAGATCTTAGCCGCGCAGGTAAGAATAATCCGAAGCGGTTATTTAGGCCTGGGTCTTTTAGAAGGAATTGCCATTAATAAAGATGATCTTTCAGATTTAAAAAGAAATAGAGAAAGAAACTTAGTTAACTTTAAGGCAGAATCGCTTCTTCTATTTCAACTTGAATCAAAAAAAGGAAAAAAAGAGGCCGCATATGAGGCGCTAGTTTCCGCTTATAATGCGCCAGGCGAGGACGAAGGAAAAGTCAGAGCCATTATTGGCATCATATCTTCGCTCAACATATCAGTTCCCGGAGATAACGCTCACGCTTGCCAATTAGCAGATGAAGGAATTTCTCTTGCGAGAAAAATGGGTCTTCTTCTACTTGAAAATTATATAGTCATCCTGAAGTCGGAAGCCGAGTTATATAGTCTTAACGAAAAAATAGGGCAACTACTGATAAGTCAAAAAATTGCAAATGCAACCGGTGAAACGTTTTTTTCTACTTTATTAACCGATGAACAGCAGAAGTTGTGGAGCCTTCATAATACTATGATTGAAAAAATTGACGGGAGTCTTAGGGCAATACTCCGGGCAAAAAATATTTATTACTACCAGGCGGCATTACTGAGAGTTCTCGACGCTATTGCGCATCAAACTGTCAAATTCTCTGTTTTTGATAGGACTATTCTTATTACGGAAGACCAACGTCTCCCGCTTATTCATCAATGCGAATTCATTCTTCAAAACAGTGACGATGTAGATATGAAAAAGCTCTATTGCAGAAGCCTTGCGAACTACTATTATCTTACGGCGAAACCCGATAAAGCTCTCGAATACATTGATAAAGCGATTACTCTTGCTAAAGAGGATAATGACGATCGGATGCTTGAAGCATTAATTAATACTCGCAAACGTATTCTAAATAAACCCGATATTTATGCTGTTCCAAAACAAAAACCTATTGATGAAATGAGTTTGAGGGAGTATCAGACGGCAACAAAACAAATTATTGAGGCACTGGGCATGGAAGTAGAAAAAGATGATAGTTTGAAGATAGCAATTCGTGATATTAACTCGGAAGAATGTTTTAGGCATTGCGAATATGTACGCATTGCGTATTCTACCAGCCTTGTTGGACGTTTAATTGCTTTGCCTTCTTTAGGGAGCAAGATTTTGTGGTGCAAGTACGGCGGAGCAATAGAGGGATTTGATCTTCTAGATTCGTTTAAATTGTTCAAAGCTACAAAATGTGCAGGCGCGCTCCTTAAACCCGCGGTGCCACCTTAGAATAAATACTCCACTAATGTTTTTGATAGTGGTGTTAAACGTATGCCAAAACTCTATGTAACTAAAGCAAACCAGGGCGTCGTTACTTTGCCCGCTGCGATCCGCCGGGCGAAGGGTTGGAAGCACGGGCAGGAGCTTGAGTGGGTAATAGACGACATGGGTAATTTAATACTTCACTGTAAATAGTCATCCAATGACTACTTGGTATATCGATCAAAGTGGGAAGTGGGAGGGAAGCCAGCCAACGGTCATTGGAATCAGCAATCATAGCAATTATTCAGTAATGATACCTTCGTACAGCAAATCGAAAATAAAAAGATGCCTTTATAAGTTTGAGCAAGAGAAAAACCGCTCAAATACCGGCAAGCGTGTGCGGATGTTCGCATATTCGATTTTTTTATCCCTTAGAGGCTATTTCAGAGCGGAGGACGGGATAATAATCGACGAAGAATATGTTGGACACGAACAGGCTATAAGGGATTTGATAATAAGCTTATTCAACAGGTTTGAATGCGTTTCAATAAACCCACGCTCGATAACGTTTGAGTGTGTTGGCAGAGAGTCTAAATGCCACATAATAGCCAAACAAACCCTAAACGGGTTTATCAAACCAGACAGAGTTCTTGGTTTGGATGACTATTTTTCTTTGCTGGATAGAACCGAGAGGATACGTAGAAGAGCTCTTGAAACGCGAATAAGAAGAAGAACTATGGGTGAGTAACGGGATTTCCACCCGCTCGTTGGAACCACCAAAACAGCAGCCAGCTCCCGAAGGAGTAGTGCACTACCGCTCGAGTAGGCTCAACTCACCCGTGATTATATTCGACTTAATGAGTTTATAAAGATATAGGATTATAAAATTATAAAATCTAAAATATTTTTAGAATCATTGTATAAGTAAACCTTAACGCGTGAACGATATACTTATCCAATATCGTATAAGTGAAAAAAATACTAGCTAAGCCAGCACTCGGGCAGCCGATACTGAGGGCGGGCAGATGCCACCGACAACTTGAATCATCTCAGTTTTGTTTATATTTTTTAGATTGCATATGTTTGCCGATGCAGGACGCTTTCGTGTACCCTCGGGGGAGGAGGGCAAAAAGGATAGTCCGAGAGTTCGGGCTGGGACCTGAGAAGGTCGCAAAGATAACGGTACTTGGGGTGGGGCCCTGGGGCGCGAAGAGCAGGAATGTATTGGAAAAATCAAATATGCTTGAAGGCCAGGGGCTCATTTTCCCAAGGAGGAATTTGGTCATAAGGTCCAACGTGCTTGAGGAGGGGATAATCGCATCCGGGGCGAGGCAGGGGTGGAAATCCGAAGAGCTCCGCCATGGCGGACTAAGCATGACGGCGTTTGGGGCTTGGTGCAATGAGACGGCGTGGCCTCTTGTCGAGACAATCTTTGAAGGCAAGCCTCTTTACATACGGTCCGATTCGCACGAGGATGCTCTGGGCAGGGGGGCATACGAGTCAATTCCGTTCCCGAACGCTTATGGCAAGTATACTGAACCGCAAATGCGGGCGGTGGTTTTCTCGAGAGAGCTTTTCAGGGTCGTTGGCAGCTACTTTTCCGATACCGCCAAGGCGTTCAGGAAAACGTGCGGAAGCGTGCAGCAGGGGATGAATGTGTTCATATCGCAGTTCATAGGCATGCCCTCTACAGAACACGGGGTCATCATACCTTTCATGAGCGCCGTGGTAAAAAGCACCCTTTTTGAGGGGAAGCCGGGAAACGGGCTCGTTAGATTCGAGTACGGGATGGGGAAGGGCGCGCTTTCAGGCAGGAGCATCATAATCGAGAACGGAGCCGCAGTCGAGACGATAGTGGGCAAGACGAGGAAGGAGGGGTTGTACTGCTCTTACGAAGGCACGAACGCGATGGCGATGGACTTGGCCGCAGCCGAA
>JAPLWU010000134.1:0-2116 GCA_026396425.1 Microcaldota archaeon
CCTGACGACCTTGAACTTCATGACGTATGGAACCCTGCGCCTGATTTCGAATTTGAATGACTTCCTCTCGATTTTAAAGCCGAGCAAGTCTGGTTTGATTTTGGGCTCCCCTGCCATCCGAATCAACCGTTAGCGGCTCTAGCCGCGGACCTCGAGGACGCCGTCCACGACCAGCTTGTTGAGCATCTGCTCCACCCTTATTTCGGGAACCTTGTGGACGCGCGAGAATTCGGTGACGTTTATCTCGCTGTTGTGCTCGGAAAGCCATTCCTGTACCTTCAGTGTAAGCACGTCGTCCGAATACGTTTCGAGTCCTCTCACCTTGAGCGTGAAATCGTCGTTCCTCGACTTCAATTCGATGTTCTCCCTCGCGAGGTTCTCGTTCGACAGCTTCGTCTGGCGGAGCTTCTTGTGGAGCAGTTCGTACTCGGTCTTTATGCTATCGTATTTGGCGAATATCTCGTCGTAGCTCGACTGGGCGTACTCGGTTATCTCCTTGAGGGCCGCCTCGATCAGCTGATAGACCTGTCCGGACTCGAACTCGTAGGCCGGGGCGGCGAGCGTGGCGATGTCGAGGAAGTAGCGCAGCATGTCGATGCGCCTCTTCTTCGGGCTGGTGCCTGGCGCGGAAGTGTACATGAGCTCCGCGTAATCGGGGTGCAGGTAGAGTATCGAGAAGGAGTACGGGTTCTTCTGGATGTCCCTGCTCTCGACGTTTATGGCGACGAGGTAGTCACCCTCCTGCACTATGGAGAGGAATCTCAGCGTCGACAGGAGCCCCCTTATCTTCTTCATGTCGCCGGTCATTTTTCCATTTACCCTGAACCCGTCGACAATGGGCTCGCGCCTTATCTCGTCCTCTTTCTTCTTCTCCTCCATGTCACCCCTCCGCCTCAAGCGCCGGGTGGTAGTAGAACAGCGACATGACCAGCATCAGTGCGAGCAGCATTACCCCCACGAAAAGCGCGTTGAGCGTCTGCGTGAGTATGAACAGGACGACGAGCACAATCAGCCCGAAAGCGCCGTACTGCACGAGGTTCTTCTCGAATCCCTGCCTCCTCTTCTTGTGCTCCTCAAGGCAGTCGCCGCAAACCACGAGTTCCTTGTTCGAAGCAAAGCCCAGCCGGGTTTTGACCGCCCTTATCGTGGAAATGACCGCGTCGTCCTTTACCGGTGAGACCTCCTTCTCCTCCCTGCACACTATGCAAACGGAAACCTTATCGCTTGACGGCTCCTCGCCTATTGGCCCTTCCTCATCAGGAACGGCAGCATCCTCCCCCTTTTTTGGCTTTGCTCCCGCTTTTGCTACTTTCCTTCCTTTTTCCTTTCCCTTCCCGACCATTCAAACACCTCGCACCACGGTAGATTATAATGACTGATATTTAAACGCTATTCCGAAAGCACGACCTGCGTTATCTCCTTGTCCTCCATGCCGAGCTTCTTGAAGTCGACCTTGGAGAATATGTTGATGAGCGTCGAATCGTCAACCCCTATGTCCTTGAGGAACGAGGCGATGTTGCTCCTCGCCAGCCCGTACTTCTCGAGGGCTATCACGAAGTTCAGGACGTCGAGGTGCTTGTTGCTCTTCTCGAACATGTTGGCCACCTCCTCGATGTGGGTCTCGTCAATCCCGAACGAGCGGAGCCTGCGCTTGAGCTCGTTCTTCTCGAATGAATAACTCTTTGCCATATCACCCCTCCCGTCCTCGTAGAGCGACTTGAGGTCGAGGAAATACTCGAGCAGAGGCTCCTCGCCGTCTATCATCTCGAGCAGGAAAGTCTCGGAGAACTGCACGGTCGACTGGAAAGCCATGTTGACCGCGCACTGCCCGACCCCGAACTTGCTTATCTCCTGCCTCATGAAATTGCTGAAGTTTAATGTCGCCTGCAGATAATCCAAAAACCTTTCGAATTTTACTCGAAGAATGAAGGTTGTACCAACGTTCGAAAATATCGATTCGCTTATATCGGTTGGATTCTGCGAAGCCACAATCAGGCCGAACTGGTATTTTCTTCCCTCCCTAACAATCATGACCGCATCGCTCGTGTCCTCCTTGGCAACCTTCCACGCCTCATCCAGAACCACGAATAATTTCAATCCCTTGGTGGCGCTCCAG
>JAPLWU010000134.1:2128-4682 GCA_026396425.1 Microcaldota archaeon
CAGCCCTCTGCCCGCATCTTCTCCTTTATGAACTGAAGCATTGAAAGACTGGCCATCCCCCTGAAAACCTCGTCGGGAAGCCCTGACAAGTCCAAATCAACCAGGCCGGAGCTCGTCAGCTTGACCAAATCAACCGTGCTCTGCTCCGAAAAATAATCCTCGCCTTCCCTCGTGAACTGCTTTATCCGGTATATCGCGTTCTCGAGTTCGGCTGGGAATTCGTACGAGCCCTGCCTGAGTTTTTCCTCGAGTATCCGCTGCGCCTCTTTCAACGTGGGGGCCTTGAGCGGGTTGCCGAGCGCGTCGCGCTGAGTTTTTTCTGAAAGGTGGAAGCCCGCTTCTACATACGCCCCCTCTATCGCCAGCTCGGTCAGCCTCCTCTGCTCGGCGAACTGCCCGATATCCGTCAGTATTTCGAGCGTGCGCATTATCTGCTTTATCCTGTCGAGCGGTGTCATCCCCCCGGTATCGAGCAGGTTGATGTACGAGCCCTTGCCGAGCGCAATAACCTTCCCGCCGGCCTGCTTGACCCACTCCCGGTATTCGCCAGCCCAGTCGATGATGAAGGCGTTCGTCCCCCATATCATGGCTGCCCGAGTTAGAAGAGTCTTAACGAAATACGATTTGCCGCTGCCGGTTATCCCAACCACGCAGATGTGCGGGTTCGTCACCCTCTCGAACGTCCAGCTGAACGGCACGTGGAATATCTTGGTCTTCCCGACGTAGAGCGAGTTGTCCGGGGCGTTCACGAGGAATTCCGAGGGGGGCTCGGGCGGCCTTACGAATATGTCCCTCTTGGCAATGTCGCGGTTGTACAGGTTTGAAATCCTGAGTCTTCCCATTCAAATCACTTTCTTAAGATTCACGAATTAAACGACGCTATTCCCGAAATCATCACTCGAATACATCAAACCAACTTTCCTCGAATCAATCCTGCTTTTCACCAATCAACCAACCGCGCTGCGCGTTCCCCGAACAAATCTTCGCTCCTCGCCATCAACTACGCCGCATTGTTCTCGAACTTCCCATTCGAATCCATCCAATCATTAATTTATTTTAAACGATGCTGTCCTCGAATTCCTTTGATGTCGGGGGCAGGATGTACTCCCACTCGAAGCACCTCTTCATGTCCTCGCCGTCCACAATTACGACGTCGGTGTTGAGGGCGTTCGATATTGTCGCCCGCAGCTCGTTGGCCTGGTTGAGCGCCTGCGCGACCGCGGCCTCCTTGGAAACTCCGCTCGCGGTGGTCATGACATAGCAGAGCGCGCCCATGGGCTTGACCCCGCTCGCAATCCTCGAGAGCTGCGAGTCCCACATGGAGATTTCGCGCTCGTAGCGGTCTATCCTTAGAACATCCGGCTCGGACTTCTCCCTCTCCCGCGAGAGCCTGAGCTGGGCCTCCGCCCTCTTTGTCTCGATTTTCTCCCTGTATTTTATCAAGTCCTTCATGTAGACCATCATGGCGAACTTCGTCACGTATTTCACGGATGAAATCGCCCGCTCGAAATACTCCACGTAGCTCTGCGTCTCGTCAACGGTCTTGTCGGTCACGCTGTCGTAGATGCGGACGTAAAGGAACACGGAAGCATAGTAAGAATTTCCCACCTGCTTTAGAATTGCCTGCTGGCCAGGCGGAATCTCGAACCTGTCGTGTATCTCGACTATTCGCGCGAATTTGGTGAAGACGGGCACGAGAAGATAGCCATACTTGTAGGTCGCCAGGCTGAGCGAGAAAAAGAACGCCGCGATGATGGCGAACAGCCACCCGGCCGTAGTCATGGCAATGAAAATCGTAAAAGCCCCTGCGACAAAGCACCCATATGCGTAATACCGCGTAGATATCTCAACCACAATACCACCACATAACCACATCCTCGACGTGGTCTTACCCTGCTTCCGCATATCAGCCCAGTCGGACGTGGTTATGTGACCACATAACCACGCATATTCACGCCCTCAGCGTGGTTTTATCCCACTCGCATATGCCAACCCCGTCGGGCGTCGCATACCCACATCCAACGAGGTGAGCATGCGTTCACGCATAACCCAGCTCGGATGTGTGTATGCGGTGGTTATGCGCACGCCCTCGGCGCGGCCCTATCCTGCTCCCGCATAACGGCCCAGTCGGGCGTGGATATGTGACCACATATTCGCGCCCTCGGTGCGACACGTATCGTTGGTCACAACTCTACCGCGTTGGGCGCGGATATGTGACCCTAATCCGCTACGTCGCCAGATGGTATTGTCCCACAGGCATTTAAAAAGATAACTAAAAGGAGGAAAGAAAACTAAAAGGAGGAAAGCTAAAAAGAGGAAAGAAAAAGAACGCCCCGCGTTTCAGTCCCGAATGCAGGTTGCCATGGCTATGTTAGGGTCAAAGTTCATCGGGTCATCCACGGGTCCAATGCTGAAATCCAGGAACGTTTCCAGGAAGAACTGCGCCGAAGCCGCTATTATCAGCCCGATGATTCCTCCGACGAGCATCGCAGTCGCCCACACGGTCGCCCTTGCTCTTGTTTCAGAGCCGAGCACCTGGCCGATTGCGTATATG
>JAPLWU010000080.1 GCA_026396425.1 Microcaldota archaeon
AATGCGGGGACGAGGTTGAGGTTTCAGTGAGAAGTTTTGTCTCAAAAGGAATGTGCATTCCAGGCTCGCCCCCATCCCAGTCCCGCTGCCCTCCAATGGAGGAAACAGGCGAGCCCGTCTTTAGAATAGCAAAACTCGAGATTTGCCCAGCGGAGGTTTCGCCATGAGGGGTTTCCTTTTCACAATCTCGTTCACCCTGCTCTTCCTCCTGTTCCTCCAGTTCTCGGTCTTCTACGCAAACGCGGAAAGGGAGAGGCTCGCCGCATCCGGCAATGCCATGGCCGTGAGAAATGAAAACGCGATTGCGGCCGACATTGCTGGCGATTATGAAAAGCTCCTCGTGCTGGATTATTCGATTGAGCGCGGCGTGGGGAACAAACTCGGGCTCGTTGTCGAGGGAAAATTGCCGGTCGAATGGAATGTCGATAATGCGGCCAGCGCCTACGCGGCATTCGTGGAGGAGAGTTATGCGAACGAGAGGAATGCGAACATAAACATTGAACTTTCCCCGAATGGCGGAGCCGAACTCGAACCTATTGGTTTGAGGCACTATTACGAGGGCGGAGGCGCAGTTTCGATTATCGAGGGGAATGCGAACGAATACAACATCAGCCTCAACGTAAACGACTCGTGCGGCGAGTGCGCCAACGGCGGGAGCTGGGAGTGGGCGGCCGAAGGGGTTTTCATTGAAACGGAAATCTACGCGAACGGAACGAGAGTGGGCATTGGCGGAAGCACGGGCGGCTATGTTGACCCTGCGACGACCAATACGCTCATACTTGCTTTTGACGGCGGGGGTTCCCTCTCTCTTTCAATCGGCGGCTCGCCCGCGAAAGTGAGCGTTGAAATAGCCGGCGCTTCTGCCGATTGCAGGCTGGCGGCTTACGGAATCGGGAGCGGCGAGGAAGCGAGGCTTGTTCTGCCCATAAACGTGAGCGTTGGGGATAGTGGGTTCGAGGGGCTCGTGCTAGAGAAGAAATGATTGCGCAGGTTCTCGGGAACGGCACTCGAAAAGAAATAGGCAATATGCCGATTCGAAATAGGCGGGTAATGCGACTGATTTTTATTATTTATTCGCAGGTTCCCACGATCGGGTTCTGGCCCCTGAAAGTGAACAGCCTGCTTGTCGAGGGGTCGGTGTACTTTATCTGGATGTTGTAGGAGTAGGCCTGCCCAATCGTGCACGTGTGGCCTGAAACGTTGAGGTTGCTGGTCTGGCCCGGAGGCAGGATGAGCCCGTCAGGGTATATGTCGCCGGCCCCGTTGAGCGTCAGGTCGTCGATTCTTATCGTGAACGGTCTGTTGTTCTTTATGGTCAGTTCCGCGATGTTCGGGGCGATGCGGTAGTTGGCGGATATGCCCACCTCGGCTATGCTCGACCAGTAGGCCTCGCTCTGCTGCCTCGTTATTCCGCCGGATATGCCGGCGAACCCCCCGAGAACCCCGACTACGATTAGGGCTATTATCACCACGACTGAAAGTATAATCAGGTATTCAGTTGCAGCCTGTCCGCGCACCGCCTTCATGGAAACCACGTTCACTTATTCTGTTAAGGGATTTATAAACATAACTCATGCCGTGAATCCGCCGACAACGAACGCAAACGAGTCCGAGGATTCCATGGCCGCGAATCCCTCGAGAAGGATGCTGGCGAGCTTGGTAATGTGATTCTCTACGCTACGAATCCTCCGAGAAGGAACGTGAGTATGTAGTTCTTGGCCACGTAGAAGAACACGAGCGAGCCGATGAGAATCATGGGCAGGTAGCGCAGGCCCACCAGCTCCCTCCCGTGGTGTATCACGCCGATGAGCATGCTCGAAATGAGCGAGGTCACAACGAGAATCAGGACCGACATGTTGAAGATGAACTGGGCGGATATCGGAGCCGACATGCTGATGCCTATCTGGGTCGCGAGCAGCGAGTTCGGAGCGCTCAGCTTGGCGGTCATCTCGATGAACTGCATCGAGACGGCGAGCAGTATGGGCATCCCCACAATAACCGTGAAGAGGATGAAGACCACGTACATGTTCGTGCCGGATATGAGCTCCCTTCTCATCTCCTGGTTCTCGCGTATGTCCTCGGCGCTCGACTCGAGTATCTGCGAAACGCTTCCCCCGGAGCGCAGGCTCGTGGCGAAAAGCGAGATGGTGCGCTCGAGCGCAGAAGAGCGTATTCTTTTCGAGATTTCCTTTAATGCCTCGGTTATCGATTCAGTGCCGAGCGACTTCGCGGTCACGTACCTGATTTCCTCGTGGAGCGGGCCGAACTCCGGGCGGGAGGCCATGCGCAGCGCAATCACCGGGCTGACGCCGGCTTTTATGTTCGAGGCGGTTATCTGCAGGAGGTCCGGAAGCACGCGCTCGACCAGTTCGCGCCTCCCCTCGATTTGGAAGTAGAGGATGATGTAGAAGAGCGAGACGATGGAGAAGAACATGAGGAACGGGACGAGGTGCGTGATGAACGGGTCGGTGACCGAGGCGACCACTAGGGCGAGGTATGTCAGGAGCGAGAGCACGAGCGAGGTAATGACTGCCGAGCCAATCCATGCGCGCGCGTCCATGCGGAGGCCGGCGTGCCTGAGCATCTCCTCTATGTGCCTCTTGACCGAATGCGGCGCCATTTCGCCAATCGAGTATATCATCGAATCAACCGATACGTCCTCTCTTTCATCAATACAGCAGCGGCCTCCTCACCTTGATGTATTCCAGCAGTATTATCTCGGCCATGAAGCACACGAACACCAGCGCGATGAACACCGGCTCGCGCACGTTGACCGTGCTGAATGACGAGAGTATGACTATGAGCGTTGCCCCGAGCGAGGGGATGGCGATTGCCACCACGACGTAGAGCAGCACCCAGAGGTTCATCTCCTGCGTGTACGAGCGTATCTGGTTGCGCTGGTAGCTCCGCAGGTTCTCGACCAGGTCGCGCAGGGCTCCCTGAAGGCTCGCCCCTGACCTGAGGACGACCACGAGCTCCCAGACCGTTTTCTTTATGAACTCGGACTCGCTGCGCACCGCCATCCTCTCCAGCGCCTTCTCCTGCGACTCGCCCGCGTTGATGTCCTGGACCGCAGTGCGGAACTCCTGCGAAACCGTCCCGTACTGCGCGTTTGCCACGTTCTTCATTGCCTCGAAAAGAGAAACGCCGGAGCCTATCTGCACGAGCAGGTCCTTGAGCGCGAACACGAGTTCCTTGTCCTCCGACTCCGCCCTCTTGCGCGCCCTTATCCTCGGGTAGACGAGGAAAACGAAGAACATGAGCACGAAGGCCGCAACCGATGGTATGAGGGCGACGCGGAGCGGGGACCCGTTGTAGGCATCCCGCGTGCTGGCCGCAAAAAGCACCGGCACGAATAGCAGGGCAGCCCATGCAAGCGCGTTCAGCAGCGAGGTCATGACGTACTCGCCCTGCGTGAGCTCCGAATCAAGCATCCTCAGGTAGAACCTCAGGTTCGTGAGCCTCGCAATGAACTCGCCCCAGCCCGCCGTCCTGTGCGCAACCGGGTAAGTGAGGGAATGCGGCAGGATGAACAGGATGCTCCTTATGCAAATCACCTACGAAGTATTTACGGCGTCATGCGTCTATTTAACGGTCCGGTTGAGCTTCTTGTCCTTCTTCGCAGCCTGCAAAACCGTGTCCGGCTCCTTGTAGTACAAGCCCATGACCTGGCCGACTTCGTCGACCGAGCGGATGCCGCGCCTGAGCATCCATTCGAGAATGAGCTTCTTGTCCCCAATGTCCGCCTTCAGCTCGTCCATGCTCATGCCCGTGTGTATGTTGAGCTCCTCGAAAATGCGCATGCTCTCGCCCACCTTCTCGAACTCGTCCGTGCGGGCCTTCCACCTGTAGAGTGGGTTGAGCGAAACCATCTCGACCGACGAGGTTATCATCTCGCTCAGCTCGTAGGTTCTCCTCATCCCGCTCCTCCTGTCCCTGTACTGCACGAGGAGGAGATGGAGCGACTGCATTTCTGCAGTTGGAATCTCGAACGGCGGGTGCGTGAGCCTCCTTATTACCTGCTGCCCGTTGTCCGCATGCAGGGTTGAGTAGACGGCATGGCCCGTGTGCATTGCCTCGAACAGCACCTCGGCCTCCCTCCTCTTCCTCACCTCGCCCACGATTATCCTGTCCGGCCTCATGCGCAGGGCGTTGACCATCAAATCAAGCATGCGTACTGCTCCTTTCCCTTCGGGGTTGGCGTTGCGCGTGGTGAGCGGAATCCAGTTCCACTTGAGGTATGAAGGAAGCGCCAGCTCTCTTGTATCCTCGATTGTGACAATCCTGTTCGCCGGGGGAATCATGGCGCAGAGCGTGTTGAGCGTGCTCGTCTTGCCGCTCGCCGTTCCGCCGACAACGAGTATGTTCATCTCGTACTGCACGCACTGCCAGAGGAAAGCCGCAATCTCGGAGGAGAGCGTGTGGACTTTGGGCGAGAGGAAGTCGATTACGGTCCAGGGGTCGCGGGCGAACCTCCGTATCGTTATCGTATTCCCGCACGAGGAAATGGGGAATAATGTGGCGTTTACTCTGTCGCCGGTATCCAGATAGGCATCTAGAATCGGCGTGAGCAGCGTTATGTCCCTTCCGGATTTCCTCCCAATCTGCGATGCATAGTTGTAAATCTCGTCCTCTGATTTCATGAAAAGGTTTGTCTTGAGCCAGCCCAGCTTCTTGTGATAAACGGAAAGCGGTTCGGTCGAGCCGTTTATGGCGATTTCCTCCAAATTATCGTCGGACATGAGGATTTCCAATTCGCCAAGCCCGTACATCGAGTGGAGCAGCATGCCGGCAACTATCTTCACCTCGCCGTCGCCTATCCCGGGAATCTGCTTTCGCAGGAGTTCGGAAGCCGCGGACTGGAACCTGTCCCTCACGCCCTCGGCTTTCCTCGGGTCGGTTATGTCCGCCGCCACTATCGGCACTGCGTGGGCCAGTTCATTGCGAATATGCTCAAGGAAAATTTCCGTATACGGGCCGACCGAAGGCATGTCGAGATTGTAGACCGGCCTGCTGTGCTCGGGCGAGTCGACTATCGAAACATCGCCCGAAACGAGGTGCGCCTTTATCTCGTACTCCTCGATGGCCTTGCCCCTGACCGTCTGCCTCCTATTCGAGGAGATTGGCGCGAGCAGCCTCACCACGGGCTTGGATATTATGTCCACCGGATAGGTGATTTCAATGACTCCGTTGTCCTGCATGGACTTGGCTATGGCCTCGACCTCGCCTTCCTTGAGGTTCAGGCCCTTGGCAATCTGCGCGGTTGTTGCCTTGTTCCCTTTCGAGTTCTCGAGGATTATGCAGATTTCGTCGACAACCGTCTTTATCATGGCTAATGGGTGGTTTTTCAATGAATAAAAGGGTTACTGTCCTCGCTCGCCAGCACCAGCGCGGGAACCAAAGTTTAAATACGGCCAACACCAAGGAAATAACATGGGCAAAAAAACGACTTTCATGAAAAAGGCACTTCTCGTCTTAATCGTGGTAATAGGGGTAAACGCCCTACCCTTTTTAGTGTTTAAAGGCCCTACACAATCTGGGAGCATGGTCTACCAGCTCATAGCTATTTGCGGTTGGATAAAGACAAGCTATACCCTCGTCGCTCTTGCCATGTTCATAGCCGCAGGCATAATCTTTCTAATGGAGCGAAGGATTGGAGAAGACAAAAGAGAATGGGCATCGGTGCTGAAAGTGGCATTCTTAGTTGGCGGGGTTATTGCCCTGCTGATTTACCTAAGTCTTCTTTCCTTCATCTCATTAAGCGTTGGATCAGGAACAGGGCTCACAGAACCACCCAACGAGTTCATCAGAGCATGTAGCTTGCCTTGAAGCCAAAGGGTTAAATAGCGCGCAAAGGCATTCAATAGCGATGAACCTCAAACCAGCACTTGTCTTCCTGATTGGCTTAGCCCCCCGCCTGGTATTTTCGCTTGGCGGTTACGACGATTGCATACCTGATTGGGCCAACGCAATAGAATCTTTAATACTCTCCGAGAGTTTCGCTTTACTCATAATGGCCCTTTTTGTTCTCGGACTCGCACTGATGTTTTCGGATTGGCAGAAGATATCCAAAAACAAGGAGTACGGGAAATTAAAATCCGGAATTTTACTGCTTTTCTTTTTTGCAATCCTATTTTTTGGGATATGCGTGTTTTCTACATGGTTCACTGTTACCGGATATCTGGTTCTCCTCACGCTCCTTTTTCTCCCAATCGGACTCGCACTGATGTTTTCGGACTGGCAGAAGATATCCAAAAGTAAGGAGTATGGGAAATCGAAATCCGGAATAATCCTACTGACTTTGGCTTTTTTGCTGTTTGTCATTGCCATATCCACCCAGTTTTTAGTAGAAACGTTTAGATGTTTTTAGTGCCAGAGCTACAAAAAACAACCCGAGTAACAAGCCATAAAACCCAGACAAAAGAAGATGAGCAAACGAGTGAGTGCACCTAATCTTTCTTCGCCCGTCAACTCTGCCTGCCAATTGGTGGAACCCCAGAGCAACCAATAGACGAAAGCCAAAGGGTTAAATAGCGCGCAAAGGCATTCAATAGCGATG
>JAPLWU010000087.1 GCA_026396425.1 Microcaldota archaeon
TTCCCTCGCTGATTGAAATGTAAGGGTCAATTTTGAATAACTCGCAGATTTTCGCAACCTCGGGCCTGACGATAATCGCATCCTTATCCAGCCGGACTCCAACTTTGCTCGCAATCGCCATCTCGAGAACCCCACCGTAAACCCCGCACTCGGTCGCATCGTGCATGGCGTGCACTCCCCCGCAGGCAAAAGAAGTAAGCGCATCATCCACCACGCTCATTTTTCTGACAAGTTTTCGAGCATCATCGGCATGCTTGCCAATCCTTTCCTTAACTCGCTCGTAAAAGAAGCTCGCAAGAAGCGCGCTCGCCTCAATGGCCGCCCCCTTGGTCACAATCAATTTGTCCCCGGCCCTTGCCATCCCCGGCGTAATATACTCCTCCGCGATTCCAATCATGCTCGCCCCGCCCACCATGGGAAAGTTGCAGCCCGGATATCGAGCCGTATGGCCGGCGGGAATCGCAATCCCGAGGCGCTTGCATTCGGAATGCACGCTTCCCCACATTTCCTCGATTTCCGAATCGCTCATCTCCATTGGCAAATTCAAGTCCACAATCAGATACTTGGGCCTCGCGCCCATCACCGCGACATCGCTCGCCAGAATGTTCACGGCAAACCACGCGGCATCCCGCATCCCCAATTCTTTGGCGATATAAAACGGGTCGCTCTCGACCACCAGATACTTCCCGCCAATCTTAATCACTCCGCAATCCACGCCGTGCTGCGGCCCCACGACAACGTTCCCATCTTTCGCGCCCAGCCTCGGCAGTATCACGCGGTCGAAAAATTCCTTTGGAATCTTGCCCAGTGGGTTGCTCATGTCATCGCCGGTCAAGTAAAGCCGCAGGCCGAGGGCGAAACCCTTCGCCCAGTGTGCCCTCCTATCGGCCAACTAATACAATCTCATGTCGAGCGCGTAGTTCTTGGCCTTGTACTTCTCCGTATCGTACTGCTTCTTGACATCGACGAGGTTGGGTTTCTTCACCGCCTCGAGCGGATGCCGGTCTTATTGCTTATCATCTCCTCGAGAAGCACGCTGATTCCGCTCAGCCTCGCATGGCCGAACTCGTCCTTCACTTCCGAGTGCAGCACTTCCGTCCCGCCGACAGGCTTCGCGCCCTCGGCAACCACTATTATGTGGTACTCGTGCCCCTCCTTCTTCTGCTCCTGTATGAGCTCAATCACCCTGTCAATCTTGAAATCGTATTCGGGTATGAGAATCATGTCTGCATCCGCGGCGGTTCCGCCTGCCAGAGCGAGATGGCCGGCGTGCCTTCCCATAGCCTCAACGATATGAATCCACTTGTGCGAGCCCGCCGGAGTCCTCAGCTGGTTTATAGACCTGTGCAGAATCCCGACCGCTGTGCTGAAGCCGATTGTATAATCGGTTCCGGCCAAATCCTTGTCTATGGTTTTGGGAATGCCGACTACCGGCACTCCTTCATCGCACAATTTCGCCGCAACGCCGAGCGTGTCGTCCCCGCCGATTGCAACTAGCCCGTCGAGTCCGAGCTTCTTCACGTTTTTTATCACTATTGACGACTGGTCGATGGTCTCTCCCTTTTCGTTGGTGGTGCTGTACGGATTCGTCCTCGAACTCCCGAGAATCGTCCCGCCCGTCCTGTCTACGTTGTGCGTGTTCGACTTGTTGAGGCGCCTCATGAGTTCGTTGCTGTTCTTGTAGAAGCTGTTCTCGATGTCGGCCAGGTCGTATTCGCCGAACCCCTCCCTCTGGGGCATCATCGAGTATATTTTCTTAATCTGGCTCATGTGCTTGCCGAAGTCCTCGCCCTTTATCCTAAGCAGGCCTTTCCAGCCCTGGAGGATTCCGTAGACCTCGTATCCCTCGTCGATTGCGCGGTACGTGATGGCCTTTATTGCCGAATTGAGGCCCGGGCAGTCGCCCCCGCCGGTCAAAATGCCAATCCTCTTGACCATAACACACACCCCACAATAACTTTTCTCAAGCCAAATCGGACTCAGGGCTTAATTTTCGCTTTTGCAGGCGCCAGGACATACCGTTTGTCAACAAACAATTCGCGCAAATCAAACATGTTCTCGAGCCTCGCAAGCACAGAATTGAAGCCCACGTAAGAAATTGAAATTCCTCCCGCGAAAAGAACTCGCTCGAAAGCCACGACCGGAATCAACATCACCCAGAATTCAGGCGTGCTCGGGAAGGAGTAAAGCCAAATGATGCTTCCAACCGCGTGCGCAGTGAATGTCGCGCCCAGGCTTCTCGCAAGCAACCTGTTCGGCAATGCCATTGCAATAACAGGGATGAGCCAGTAGAGCGAGTAATACCATGCCTGCGCCCCAATAGGATGAATGGCGAACAGAATCATGCAGACAATAGGCACTATTGCGCTCTCCTTCCTCCCGTTCCTCGCGAAATAATAAGCCGCAAACAGCATCGGGAATAATCGGGCAACATTAACGAGCGTAATCGCCTTCCCAAGCAAAACGAAGTTGGCAAGTTCGGCAGCCAATATCGCAGCCACTCCCATCCCAATCCCGATGAACGCGGCCGCGAGCGGCCCGAAGAACTGGAACAAGGTGAAGTATTGATTCTCGGCACCGAGCACGCGCGAGAAATTTATCTGGTCGGCAACCATGGCGGCAGCCCCGAAAATCATGAAGAACAGAATTTTCCTTCTTGTAATCTCGAAATTCATGGCAATCCCCCCACAATATCGGCCATTATCCTGCTTGCCCAATTTCCCGGGCGACTCATCCTCGATGCGAGTATTCCCGCCTTCAATTTTTTATTTCTTCAGTTTCTCGAGCCGAGCGTTCCCTTCTGCAAATCTCATTTCTTCAGTTTCTCGAGTGACTCCTTCACGAGCGGCATCCCCTTCTGCAGATTCTCCAGCGAAGTGGCATAGCTGAACCTCAAATAACCCTCGCCGTATTTTCCGAACGCGCTCCCGTGCAGGCACGCGACCCCAGCATCGTTGAGCAGGTGCGTCATGACATCTTTTGCGGGCATCCCGAAGCTCTTCACGTTCGGGAAGGCGTAGAAAGCCCCGCGCGGCTTCCTGCAGCTCACTCCGTCAATTCCATTCAGCGCCCCGTGTATGTACTCCATCCTCCTTATGTACTCCTTCCTCGATTTCTCCACGAAATCCTGCGGGCCCCTCAGTGCCTCAATGGCGGCCTTCTGCACGAAAGACACCGGGCAGGACCAGATGTTGATTCCAATCCTGGTCATCATGTCCACGAGTTCCTTCGGGGCGATTGCATAGCCCAAACGCCATCCGGTCATTGCATAAGTTTTCGAGAATCCGTCAATCATAATCGTCCTCTCCTTCATGCCGGGCTCCGAAAGCGGGGAGGCGTGCTCGTCGTTGTAGATGAGCTTGGAATACACTTCGTCGCTCACGAGCCACAAATTATGCCTCTTCACTATCTCGCATATCCCCTGAATGTCCTTCTTCGTGAGAATCGAGCCGCAAGGGTTGTGGGGCGAGTTTATGCAAATCATCTTGGTCTTCTTCGTGACCATTTTCTCCAAATCAGAAATGTCAAACCTGAAGTCTTTTTCCTCATCGAGCGGGAGAAGCACGGGCTTGGCCCCGACGAAGTTCACAACAGACTCGTAAATCGGGAAGCTTGGGTTTGGTATTATCACTTCCTCGCCAGGATTCACGAGAGTCGTAATCGCCCCGTAAATTGCCGGCTTGGCGCCCGGCAGAACGACAACCTCCTCTGGCTTGACTTCCACCCGCCTGTCTTTCGAAATATGCTCCGCGATTGCCTGCCTCAGGTCGGCGATTCCGCAGGCGGGCGTGTAGTGCGTCTGGTTATCCTTGAGCGCCTTGCAGGCAGCATCTTTTATGTTCTGGGGAGTATCAAAATCGGGCTCGCCAATCTCGAAGTGCATGATTTTCTTGCCCTGCGCCTCGAGCCCCTTGGCCATCGCCAAAACTTCAAAAGCAGTTTCCGTTCCCATGAGCGACATCCTATCTGCCAGCTTCATCTTCCCACCTCTAAATTCGGTTTCAGTTGAAGGAGTATTCGACGGAAAGGTTTATTTATTCTCTGACGGCCTCAATTAGAGCGGGATTTCCGCGTAGGTGCTACACATGGCTCAGAATGTTGGCAACGAACCTCTGGTATACAAAGAAGTCGACAGGCAGTTCAGGGCCACGTGCAAGGCAATTTTCGGCCGGGAGGTCGGCGAGCTCAGGGATTTTGAGGATTGGCTCTCGCCAAAGGACTTCAGACTTGACAAAAGAAAGTCTAAAATATCAAACGCGCCAATCTTCCTTGCCTCCAAATATTACCCAAAAGGCGCGAAGTTCTGCAGTTACGAGGAATCCCTTTCGGCATTGAAGTTCGAGCCGCTAAATTTAAACGAAACAAAAGACATCGACTCCCTCGTAAGCGCCGTGAGGGAGCGTCTGTATTACGCGGGCGACATAGTGCTCGGGAACTCGAATTTCACCTTCGCCGCCTCGAATATATTCGATTCGAGCTTCATCTACCATTCGATAAACGTCACCGACTCGAAATACGTTGCATTCTCCGACGAGATAAGAATCTCCGAGGCGGTTTTCGGCTGCCTCATTGCCGGCATTATGAAGAACGCGATAAGGGCCCTGGATGCCTATAACGATTCGCGGTGCCTCGAAACTTACAAGTGCTTCTTCTGCAACGACACTTATTTCTCCCACGGGCTTACAAACTCCACGGACTGCATCTTCTGCTTCAACGGAAAGAACATGACCCGCCGCATAGGGAACATGGAGCTCCCCCGCGAAAAATATTCCGAGCTAAAGAAAAAGCTCATGTCCGAGTTCGCCGAGCGGCTGTCGAAGGAGCACCGCCTGCCCACGCTTCTGGAAATAGTAGCGGAAAGCAATGACGGGGCTGACGAGTCGCTCCTTAAAAAAATAGCCGGCAAATCCCCCGGCGTGCCCACCAACAAGGAAAAAATCGAGGAATCTTTCTCGAAAACAACCCAACTGATTCTCGGGACTCCGCTGAGTGGGATAGACCGGTATGCTGATTGGCTCAGCTCATACGCGGTTGATGAATCGAAGCTGGCGAAATCCGCCGCGAGCGGCAAGCCAATCCGCATCTACCGCAATGCCAACTTCATGGATTTCCCCGAGGACAGGCTCCTCCTTCTTGAAGAGGCCGAGGAGCTTGGCAGGATGGCGAAAATGGACAAAAAGGATGTTGAAGCTCTCAACTTGGGCAGGTTGGGCCAGATTGCTTATTTCTCCCCGGTTGTATCCGTCGGCAATTCATACAACATGATTGAATGCCCAACGGTCGAGGATTCCATGAACTGCTACAAATGCAATGCCGCCTACAACGATAAGGACTGCGCGTATTCATACTGGCCCCGTGACAGCCAGGCCATAATAGGCTCGAATACGGTTTTCGTTTCCTCGTACTGCCTGAAGTGCTTCCACTCAAAAAAGCTCCAGAGGTGCCTCGAGGTCGACAGCTCGGAAAACTGTTCCGAACTCTATTTCGGCTACAACTGCGAGAACGTCATATCCTCTATTTTCTGCTTCAACGCCAGGAACATGTCGTGCGCAGTCGGCAACACCCCAATTTCAAGGGAAAAGTTCTCGCAAATAAAGGTTCAGCTCCAGGATTGGCTGGTCGAAAAGCTCGAGAGGGACAAAAAGCTTCCATTCAGCATACTCAACCTCGGCTCAGGCCGGCCATAGTCTCGCGATTGTCGAACGCAAAGCTATTTATACTCCGTCGTAGATTCTTCTACGTTAAACTTCGGAGGGGTGTTTTCAATGGATCCGGAAGGACTCAAGACTCTCGTGCGTGATTTGGGCAACCTGATAGGGGGCGCTCTCGTGCTGTTTGCGCTTACGACAGTCACGTCAGACTCCACGCAGACAATCGCATATGCGTCGGTTGGAATAGGCTGCATGCTCCTGCCCATGGCAATGTACGGCCTGCCTGGGCAAAAGGCGGCCTCGGAAGCAAGGAAAAAGAGATAATCCTGCCGAGGCAAGGAAGAGGAGATAGCCCCGCCTGGGCAAGTAAAGGCGACTGCCTGAACTCCGCTGAGGCAAGGCGAGGGAAGTAGTCTGACGAGTAGTTCGGGCATCCCCAATTCTCAAACGGACTCAGCAGGCGAAGGCCTCCTCCATCTTCTTCTTTATCCTATTTATTCCCAGCACCTCGTCCGTCAGCTTGAGCGAGTGTGCCTTATCTAGGGTGCCGCAGAGCGCCATAGTTGCGTCGATGTTCTCGGGCACTATGCACGACATCTGCGGCACCGATAAGGCAATGGAGACGGTGTGGTCGGAGACAGAATAAGTGTCAAGGTGGAGGTTGGTGGCGTACAGGTCGAATTCGAACGCATTCGGCTTGCTAATCATCTCCTGCAGCGAGTTTTCTTTTTCGAGCACTGCCACCCTCGGCTCCCAGCGGAATATCTCCCTAATCTCCTCCTTTTCCGGGATTTCCCACCTGAAGGTCATGCCGACCTCGTAAGCGTGGACTTCGGATGGGTACGGGCAATCCGACGCCTGCACCGGGAGGTAGGGCAGTATGGACTTCAAATCATCGCCCAAAGTTCCCGGCGCGTCGGCGCGGCTCGCGGATATGGGCCTCACCACGACTTTCGACATGCAGGCAGAGCCGTACTCCTCGACCAGGGGGGTTATGAGCCTGCAGATGCCTGTCGGGCTGCAGTTCACAACCCTTACGTACTTCATCCCCTTCGCTCTTTCAAAGTTCGAACGGGCGTTGAAGCTTGTTTCGGCTATCTGCGGATTCTCGCCCCCCTGGAAGATGGCGGCTCTGCCCATTGGGACGTATAAGGACTGCTTGTTCAGCAGGCCCTTTGTCGGAGGGGATGCGTCAATCACGAGGTCGCTCTCCCCCACCATTTCGGCTATACCCCCCTCGACGTCTATGCCGGCGAGCGCGAACGAATCAACGCGCTTCTTTTCCGCGTAAATGGGAATCCCCCTCTCCCGCGCAAGGTAAGCCCTCGCATTCACGGTGTATTTCGAAACCCCGACCAGCTTTAGGTTTGGATGCTTCGCTGCCGCATCCGCGACGCGCATGCCAAGTTTTCCGTAGCCGTTGACCGAAACCTTCAGCTGCGAGATAACGACACCCCCCGTGCGACTTTACGCTTTATTCCCCCGTTCTCTCTCTTTTCCCAATTTCTGCATACTACTTCATACTATTTCATACTTTAAACCTACCAATTTAAATAGCTATCTTTTTACCTAGCTTTGCTACTAAAATAGTTCTTGCTCCTAATGTCGAAAAACTGCTCCTAAAGTCGGTATCTTTATAAGGTCGGCAAACGAAGTAGCTGAATATGCCCGATAACGTCCTTTCTTGGGATGCAAGGAAGATAGCTGAAGCGTTTAAGATAAAAGACGAGGATGTAAGGCTTTATTTTACCGACGGAAGACGGGTTTCCTTTATTATTGAAAGAAGGCTTGCGTATGAAGTTTTGAATGGTACGCTTGCTCCGAGCGAGGGAGCAGGGTTTGATTTATTCGACTCCGAAGGGAATAAATGGGAAGTAAGGTGTATTACGAAGGGCGGGGTATACTTCTGCCCAAGCAATATGGTCGGGAAGGGTCGGAAGTTTGAAGAAAGAGGATTTTTAGATAAACTTGATGAGATAAAAGGCTATATTCTGGCAGATGCGGAATCTTTCCCAGATATGCCGTTTTGGATAATCCCGACGGAGCAGGTTAGGGCGTGGTATGACGCTGGAACGCTTGGTAAAAATTCAAAAATTACTCGTAAAAAGGCGCTTGAGCTTATTGATGAAATGCAGAACTCACAGCTTTAACTGGGCTTTTTCTTCTCGTATTCTCTCGTTTGCGAAAGCAACATAATTTTTGTCAATCTCCGTTCCGAGATAATTAACACCTAAGTCTATGCATGCTAAAGCGGTTGTTCCTATTCCCATAAACGGGTCATAAACAATTAGGTCTTCTCTAACTCCATGCAGTTTTATACACATGAGAGGTAATTTCTTTGGGAATACTGCGGGGTGTGGTCTGCGTTCTTTGATTGTTTCGTATGGGATAAACCACAAATCCCCCCGGTCTCGTTTGTCTTTTTTATTACTCCATCGTGCTATGTTGGTTTTGTCTTGGTATGGCACTCCGAGAGATAACTTATCAAGTTCCGTTTTGCATTCCTTAGTAAAATGGAAGATACTCTCATGGCAGTTATTCAGAAAGCGTTTCCCCTGAATTGGCTTATAGTGCCCAACGGAAAAATCCTTTTTTAGTCCGTTGCCTTTTCCAACGTCCTCTTTTGTTATGGCAATCGACTTTACCCAGACAATATCGTTTTGCAGGCAATAGTGTTTTCTAAACCTGTTTTCAACGTCGTATGGAATTGCTAAGTCGGATGGCTTACCGCCTACGTTTAGGAAAAAAGAGCCAGCCGGACGTAATACCCGTTTACTTTCGACAGCAACTTGCTCCATCCAATCCAAATATTGCTCTCTCGTTTTGTTGTCTTCGTATTCCGAGTAATCTTTTCCGATATTATAAGGCGGGGAGGTAACGATAACGTCTATACATGAGTGAGGTAATCTCCGCATGAAGGCTATGCAATCTTCTACATACAACTTATTCAGCGGAGTATTAACTACCATATTTTTTACCTCAATTTTGTTTCTTCAACAGTAACTCTAATTTTTTTCCCGACAAACGCAGTTAGTTTTGGGTCTCTCAAAACTATCGTCCCGTATTCGTAAGTCTTACTACCATTCTTCAGTTTTTTCTTGTCCTTAGTAGAATAGACAACGGCCTCAAAAACACCGATTTTAGCCATGACTATCTTCTATATAGAAAGGTTTATATACTTTGCCTTCTATATTCTATATAGAAGAATATGGGGTGAAATACATGGACACAACGCACATGGACGGAAGACAGAGGAGAGGTTTAGAGATTGCCCAGATGAGGGGTATAGAGAGGAGCAAGGGCGGATGGCTCGTTCCATCCCAGACAGTAAAAGCAAAGAAGTATTTCGTGGATGAGGATTTTGTCTGCGACTGCCCGGATTCGGCATTCCACAAGGCAACGTGCAAGCACGCTTACGCTCTTAGGTATTACCTTTCGGCGGAATGGGACACGGCGAAAGGCACGAAGGTTGAGAAGGTCAGGATAAGCTACAAGCAGGCATGGCACGCCTACACACAGGCCCAGAATGAAGAGGTCAATATGTTCGACAAGCTCCTCGCGGATTTGGTCGGGAGCGTCGAAGAGCCACCGCAGGAGGTCGGGAGGCCTCGCCTAAGCCTGCGGGAATCAGTATTCTGCGCCATTCAGAAGGTTTATTCGCAGTTGTCGAGCAGGCGTGCTTATTCGCTCTTCAGGAATGCAAGCGAGAGGGGGCAGATTCGCAAAGCTCCGAACTACAACGCAATTAACAAGCTACTCAACGAAGAGGAGCTAACACCGATTCTTCACCGATTGGTAGCCATATCTGCGCTCCCGCTAAGGTCGGTTGAAACTGACTTTGCGGTGGACAGTTCGGGATTCAGGACGACGAATTTTAGCGAATATGCCGAAGACAAGTATGGGCTGAACAGGCAAAAGAAGTGGGTAAAGGCGCATATCTGCACTGGAGTTAAGACGAATGTAATAACTGCGGTTGAGGTTACCGGAGAGAACGGGGCGGATTCCCCGCAGTTTGCCCCTCTCGTCAAGACGACTGCGGACCGTGGTTTTACCATCCAAGAAGTCTCTGCGGACAAGGCATATTCTTCGAGGCAGAACCTTTTGGCAGTCCAAGACGTAGGCGGGAGGGCGTTTATTCCTTTCAAGACGAATGCGACGGGAAATAGCAGGGGAAGCTACCTCTGGATGAAGATGTACCACTACTTTTCGCTAAACCAGCATGAGTTTATGGAGCATTACCACAAGCGTTCTAACGTTGAGACGACGTTCTACATGATAAAAATGAAGTTCGGCGACAAGCTGAAGAGCAAGAACCCGAAGGCGCAGGAGAACGAGCTACTCTGCAAGATTATAGCGCATAACATTGTCGTGCTTATTCACGAGATTTACGAGTTGGGAGTAGAGGTGAAGTTCGAGGGTGTTATTACTTTATTACACAATAAATTACAGAAAACTTAATAAATATGTAATAAAATAATAACTAATGAGGTGTAATAAATATGACTAAAAAAGAAACCATAAGCATTCGGATGAGCGAAGGTCTATGGAAAAAAGTTAAATTATTTGCCATCGAAAGAGATATGAAGATTAGCGACTTCGTTGAAACGGCGCTTATCCACGCCATGAAGGAAACGAACGGGGCATAGCCTTTTATTCTTTTGCAAACATAAGGCATTACGGTGTTCTTATGGAAGATATCGAATGGGAGTATTTGGATGAAGATTCGCTCGCCAGAGTAACTAAACTTGAGCTAAATTCAAAAACAGTATACACCCCTTCTCATACGACGACAATTAGGGATGACCAAACCTATTCTGCGGTTGTGGGAACAAACAGGCGCACTCCTTCAATAAATGTGGCAGGCGAGATGCTGACCAAAAGCACACTTGATTTGATAGGGAAAAACATAGATACTGCCAACGATTTGGCAGGAAGATTGATAGGAAAGAAATCTACCTCGTCTCGCGACATAAATTTCATATACCCCAGAATCCCAAAAAACTATGAAGTCAAGAATGGGGAGAAAAAAACTTACACTTCCATCCCCAAGATAGACGAATTGCAAATCTCTTCATTGGCACATATCCAGCTTCAATGCAGTGCAGATGCGATTATACCACCCATCCCAAGCGCAATAAGGGAACTTGACCTTTTCAAAGATATTTTATCCAGAACAAAGAACGAGATGCAGACTTTTAAGAAAGAAAAACAACCGATGATGGGGTATATACCTAACATAGACGACCGTGGTTTGGTCATAAAAATGATAGAGGAATACCTAAAAAAACCTTACGAATGTCGCATATTTGGCGTTGATTTTAGCGGGTCTTCAAACAACCCACAATTAATGTTTACCGTAGTATCTACTTTGAGGGAAAAACTCAAAATAAGAAAAAATCGTGGAGACAACGAACGTTATTATCTGCATGTTTTCAATGCATCAGTTTCCAAAAAGTCTGAGAAGCTGATATCCCCCGTTAGTGACTTGTTGACCCATCTATACGGAGTAGACTCAGTAAGTGGAGTCATCTGGGGCGGCGGAGGCGGAAATCCAGATAATGCCCGGTACATTCAAATATCGGACTATGGAGCTTATCGGAAAGACGCAATCAAAGGGCATGTTAATTGTTCGTGTCCGGTTTGTTCAAAATATAACGTCGAACAAATATACGACCATGCTCACTACTTAGATAGACTCAAGGTACATCGTATGTCCTCATACAGGGAAGAATACAACCGCATAGCTGAGAAAATACGGTTGGGTAAGGATAAAGCGTATAGTCCTTATGTCAAACACAAAACACAGACGCTGAAAGACGTCGAAAGAATTATTGCTGACGTTAGAGAGATAAAAGCAAGAACGGGGGGTTAAGGCGAAATTCAACTGTTAAATATCAGTTGTCCATGTCGTCAGGCGTGGACATATACTTAACTACGAACTTTTTGATATCTTTTATCTGTGGGTATTTTTTCTGAACTTCTTCTAAAGCAAAACGTTTGATTTCATTTCTCAATTCAGCGTGTTCCATCCACGGTTTGACGTTCTTTTTAGGCTCGTCTCCAACTGGAAAATCGAGCGAAATCGGGAGTCTGTCTTGCACTTTTCCATCCGAACCCAAAATCTCGATTTCGAATAAGCTCCAAACTCCAGGTCGTCGTTCGTGTTCCTCTACTCGACAAACTACCTTTTTTATGGTCTTCATATTCACACCCCCCAAC